>JAICHZ010000086.1 GCA_025924655.1 Pseudonocardiaceae bacterium
AGGTGGGCACATCAGTTGGCTGCAGGAGAGGAGTTCATCCGTGACCGCAGTTCTCATCTGCGACGACCGGCGACAGGTCCGCGAGGGTCTCACACGTGTGATGTCCGCGGTCCCCGGCGTGGCCCGGATCGACTGCGTGGCGCACGGTGACGAGCTGTTAGCTCGCTACTCCCGGCAGCCGGTGGATGTGGTGCTGGTTGGAACGCAGCGTGCCGTCCCGGCCGGAGTCGAGGCTACCCGCCGGCTGGTCTCGGCGCACCCGCAAGCGAACGTCATCGTGTTCGGGGCGCCGGACGACGCGGGCAGTATCGCCGCGGCGATCGCCGGCGGCGCCCGAGGTTACCTGCGCTGGGATGCGTCCCGACCAGAACTCGTCGCGGCGCTGGCTCACACGCTGGCCAGCACGTCAGTTCCGGCGCCTCGCCCCCCGTCCGATCCTGGTGTCCAGCTCACTGAGCGGGAGCTGCAGGTCCTCCGCGGGATGAGTCAGGGCAAGAGCAACGGGCAGATCGGGCGGGAGCTGTATCTCTCCGAGGACACCGTGAAAACTCATGCCCGCAGGCTCTTCCGCAAGCTCGGCGTGCGGGATCGCGCACAGGCCGTCGCGCACGGTTTCCGGCGCGGCCTGGTGGCGTGAAGCCGCGGACGCTGGCCTGAATCAGGCGCGCCCGAGGATGTGTGCAGCGACGGCCGATGGCGATGCCATCGGCCGTCGCTGTGTTCGGTCGGTAGCAGCGCCATCGCGCAGCGATACCGCGTTACGGGAACCAACCTGTCTACCACTACGGTTTGCCGTGAGGTGCCCGTGTCTCGGCGGATGGTGATGGATGGTCGGGGCGATGGAATGGCCACCGCCGGCCGGCGTGCAGCCCGGCTGGTCTCTCGTCGTAACGGCAGGGCTGCATCCAGCGATGACCGCAGTAGGGGACAACCTCGACGTCCTGATCGGTGATGCCGTCAACGGGAAGCCACAAGCCGTTGAGGGTGTGCTCCGGCGGATCCGTCCCCTGGTGGTGCGGTACTGCCGCGCCCGCGTCGGTGGCCAGGAAAAGACGTTCGCTTCGGCGGATGATGTAGCTCAGGAGGTGTGTCTCGCGGTGCTCACGGCCCTGCCCAGTTACCGCGACCAAGGCCGGCCATTCCTCGCCTTCGTCTACGGCATCGCCTCGCACAAGGTGGCTGACGCCCATCGGTCCTCGGCACGCAATCGCTCCGAGCCGGTCCCGGAGGTCCCCGATATCCCGGACCTGGCCGATGGTCCGGAGGCACAAGCGATGCAGGGCGAGTTCACCGGGCGCATGACCAAGCTGATGGAAACCCTGCCGGAAAAGCAACGAGAGATCGTCCGCCTGCGGGTCATGGTGGGGCTGTCCGCGGAGGAGACCGCCGAGGCCGTCGGCTCTACTCCTGGCGCGGTCCGGGTGGCCCAGCACCGGGCTCTGGGCAAACTACGCAGCGTGCTGGCGTCTGAGGGGGTGGTCTGAGTGCCTGGTCGAGACGACTTCCCCCGTGCCGGTTATTCCAACGGGGACCCTCATGAGATGCCCGCTGATCTGGCTGCGGTACAGGCCGACGACACGCTGCTGGACCTGATCGGCCGGTCTGGCTACAGCCCGAGCGACGAGCCGGACGAGCTGACCCGGTTGCTGGCCGGATGGCGCCAGGAGATGGAGGCTGAGCCGTTCAGGGAACTGGTGGACACCGACACCGCTGTGGCGGCGATCCGCGCCGGCCGCCGGCCGGTCCGCCGCCGTAACCCGGTGTTCGGTTCAATCGCCGCGGCTGCCGCCGTGTTGGTGATCGCTTTTTCTTCGGTGGGCCTGGTCGCCAAGTCCGCGCAACCCGGCGACCGCTTGTGGGGCGTGACTCAGGTGCTCTACGGCGACTACGCCCGCTCGGTGGAGACGGCGGCCACGGTGCGGACCGAGCTCAATGAAGCCAGGACGGCACTGAAGCAGGGCGATCCAGAGCGCGCCAGGGCATCACTGCAACGAGTGCAGAACCAGCTCCCGGAGATCAGCGAGTCCGAGGGTCGCAACGATCTCACCGCGAGCCACCGTCAGCTCGAACAGATTCTGAACAGGTCACCGGAGACCGGCTCAGCGACGATGCCTGGAATGCCTGGCTTCCCCTCATCCGGAGCCGCCAGTTCACGCAACGGGACCAGCACGTCCTCGCCGTCGACCGACGTGACCACCTCCACCGGTTCGACCACCACGTCGGATTCGCGCACCGAGCTGCCGTCAAGCATGAGACCGCCGGGGCTCCCCAGGGATTATCGTCCCGGTGCGGACTACCGGCGACCTGGTTACCCGGGTCCGAGCAGTGGCCCATCCTCGGTGGGGACCACAACAGGCGCTCGCGCGGGCGGGGTTGGCACCACGGGGGGCGGTCCTGGTGGGGGCTTTCCCGTGGGCAAGGATTTCTCCAGCCGAGGCAGCGCTACTGGCACGCCGGGTAATGACGCCCCGAACGTCAATTCACCGCAGCCCGGAAATCACCTGCATAGCGGTGGCCCGGGTGGGGGCGCAGCGCCGGGCTGTGGACTCACCGGACCGGGACGGCCTCCTTACTGCGGCTGAAGGCCCTATCCCGGCGCACACAGCTCAGCCGCCGTTCTCGGCGAGCACCGCGTCGGTGTATCCGCGGCAGTATTCCCAGGTCACATAGCCGTCTGGGTCCGGGTCGTAGGCGGGCTCGTGCGGGCGCATCCGGCCGACCTCGAGCAGCTGTTGCAAACTGGCCCGCAGTAAATGCCAATCGTGGAAGTGCTGCTCAGCGCAGTCGGGGCAGTCCACCGCGATACCGCGCAGCCCGCGAGGCGCCAGCAGAGCCTGATAGACGGCTAGATCACCAAGGTCAGCGAGCAGTCCGGCCCGCTCCTCGTCATCCAGCGGCTCGTCGTCAGCGTCCTCGGAGTGCTCCAACGCCTCCAGGGCCAGCGCCGGATCCTCCGGGTCACCAGCGAACGGGTCAGGGGGAAGCGAGTCATGCGCCACGGCTGGCACCGTACCCGCCCGGTGGATAGCCGTGGGCAGATGGTCTGCACTAGAGGGCCACCGGTCACTAGAGGGGCCACCGGTGGATAAGGCCAGGACGGATACCGACGGATACCATCGTCGCATGACCAGCGAGCACACCGCGGCCGGCTTGCCTTCGAAATTTGCGCTGCTTGGTCTGACTTTCGACGATGTCCTGTTGCTGCCAGCCGAGTCCGACGTCGTGCCGTCTGAGGTCGATACCTCGACCAGGCTCTCGCGCAACATCACGTTGCGGGTGCCGCTGGTCTCCTCGGCGATGGACACGGTGACCGAGGCGCGGATGGCGATCGCGATGGCCCGCCACGGTGGGATGGGGGTGCTGCACCGCAATCTGCCGGCGGCCGAGCAAGCCGCCCAAGTCGAGGTGGTCAAACGGTCCGAGGCGGGCATGGTGACCGACCCGGTGACCTGCTCACCGGACGACACGCTGGCCGATGTCGACGCCTTGTGCGCCCGCTACCGGATCTCCGGGGTGCCGGTCACCGACTCCGACGGGGTGCTGGTCGGCATCATCACCAACCGCGACATTCGCTTTGAGGTCGACTTCGACAAACGGGTCGCCGAGGTGATGACGAAACAACCGTTGATCACTGCGCAGGTCGGGGTGACCGCGGACGCGGCGCTGGGGCTGCTGCGCCGGCACAAGATAGAGAAGCTGCCGATCGTCGACGGTCATGGCATGCTGCGCGGCCTGATCACCGTCAAGGACTTCGTGAAGACCGAGCAGTACCCGCTGGCGACCAAGGACCCAGATGGGCGCTTGCTCGTCGGTGCCGCGATCGGAGTAGGCGAGGACGCCAAGCAGCGGGCCGCGTTGCTGGTCGAGGCCGGCGTCGACGTGCTGGTCGTGGACACCGCGCACGGGCACTCCCGCGGGGTGCTGGAGATGATCAGCCTGCTCAAGTCCGAGCTGGGCACAGGCATCGACGTCATCGGCGGCAACGTGGCCACCCGGGCCGGCGCGCAGGCGCTGGTCGACGCCGGTGCAGACGCGGTGAAGGTCGGCGTGGGCCCCGGCTCGATCTGCACGACCCGGGTGGTGGCCGGAGTGGGCGTGCCGCAGATCAGCGCCATCTTCGAGGCGGACCGGGCGTGTCGCCCCGCGGGTGTTCCGGTGATCGGAGACGGCGGGATCCAGTTCTCCGGGGACATCGCCAAGGCCATCGTCGCGGGAGCCAGCTCGGTGATGCTGGGCAGCCTGCTCGGGGGCACTGCCGAGGCGCCGGGTGACCTCATCCTGGTCGATGGCAAGCAGTACAAGACCTATCGCGGAATGGGCTCGGTGGGCGCCATGGCGTCGCGCGGCGGCGGCCGGTCCTACTCCCGGGACCGCTACTTCGCCGACGACCTGCTTTCCGACGACAAGTTGGTGCCCGAGGGCATCGAAGGGCGGGTTCCCTTCCGCGGCCCGCTGTCGCTGGTGGCTCATCAGCTTGTCGGGGGCCTGCGGGCGGCGATGGGCTACGCCGGCGCTGCGACGATCCCGGCCTTGCAGGGCGCGCAGCTGGTACGGATCACCCCGGCGGGCCTGAAGGAGGGCCACCCACATGGCATCACCATGACGGTCGAGGCCCCCAACTACGTGGTGCACTGAGGTGCGCGATCTGGTGGAGATCGGCATGGGCCGCACCGCGCGGTGGGGCTACGACTTCGATGAGGTCCAGATCGTGCCGTCGCGGCGCACCCGCTCGTCGCGGGATGTGTCCACCAGCTGGCAGATCGATGCCTACCGGTTCGACATCCCGCTGCTGACCCACCCCACCGACGCGATCGTCTCACCGGCGACGGCGGTGCGGATCGGTGAGCTGGGCGGGCTTGGGGTGCTCAACGCCGAGGGGCTGTGGGGCCGCCACCCGAATGTCGACAAGCTGCTGTTGCAACTGCGCTCCGCGATGGCGGAGACCGACGGCGCGGCGGCAGTGCGGCTGCTGCAGCAGTGGCATTCGGCCCCGATCCAGATCGAGCTGCTCACCGAGGCGATCGGCAAGGTGGCCGAGTCCGGCGTCACGGTCGCCGCCCGGGTCAGCCCGCAGCACGCCCGCGACCTCGCCCCGGACCTGCTCGCCGCCGGCGTCGAGATCCTTATCGTGCAGGGCACCATCGTCTCGGCCGAGCATGTCTCCCGTGCCGCGCAGCCGCTGAACCTGGTGGAGTTCATCGCCTCGATGGACGTCCCGGTCATCGCGGGCGGCGTCGGCGATTACCGCACCGCGATGCACCTGATGCGGACCGGGGCGGCCGGGGTGATCGTCGGTCACGGCGCGGGTGCCAGCACGTCCACCGCCGAGGTCCTGGGCATCCGGGTGCCGATGGCCACCGCGGTCGCCGACGCCGCCGCCGCCCGCCGGGACTATCTCGACGAGACCGGTGGCCGTTATGTGCACGTGATCGCCGACGGTGGCATGTCCACCAGCGGCGACGTGGCCAAAGCGATCGCCTGCGGGGCGGACGCGGTGATGCTCGGTGAACCCTTGGCCGCCGCGGCCGAGGCTCCCGGCAACGGTTTGTACTGGACTGCCGCCGCGGCGCATCCGTCGCTACCTCGCAGCCACGTCACCGATGTATCCAATGGCTCGACCGGCATCGACACGCTGCTGTTCGGCCCGTCTGACGATCCCGGCGGCACGGTGAACCTGTTCGGCGCGCTGCGCCGCGCGATGGCCAAAACCGGCTACTCAGAGCTCAAAGAGTTCCAAAAGGTCGGCCTCACCGTCCGACCCTGACAGGTACAGTGCGTCCTGGCGGGTATCAACCAGGGGCATAGACCACTGCGGGAGGTGGCACCGCGGTGGCAGCTGCCGAAGGGTTGCAGCGGATCTCGCCCCGTGACGGCCATGGCGCCCATAAGGACCGGCTGAGCAGGGCGCAGCTGCGTTTCCTGGCCGTTCTCGGATTGCCCGCGTTCGGGGTGGCCTTCGCCTACACCGTGGTGGGGACATACCTTCCGGTGCTTCTCGCCGACCTGTCCGGTCCGGCGGTCACCGGGATTCTGATCGGTGGCGAGGGTGTGGTGGCGCTTATCGTCCCGATCTTGGTCGGTGGCTGGTCGGACTCGACCAGCACCGGCATCGGCCGGCGACTACCTTTCGTCCTCGCCGGTGCCGTGCTGATGGTCCTCGCGCTACTCGGGATGCCGCTCGGTGCGGGATCTCTGCTGTGGATCGCCATCTCGCTGGCAGTGTTCTTCCTCGGCTACTTCGGCTACTACACGCCCTACTACGCACTGTTTCCCGATCTCGTACCAGGTGCGGTTCGGGGCCGGTCACAGGGAATCCAGGGTGGTTTTCGTTCGGCGGGCCTGTTGCTCGCACTGGTCGGCGGCGGTTTCCTGCTCAGCCTGTGGCGCCCGCTTCCCTTCGTGATCGGGGCACTCGCCGTCGTCGCGGTGACGGTGGCACTGTGCTTCGGACTACGGGCCAGGGTCGGCAGTGAGCGCGGCACCGACCAGCCGTCGTCGGGTAGCGGCCTGCGCGTGGATCTCGGCCTGCTCCGGAGCCACCGCGCGATCCGCTACTGGATCGCCGCCGACGCCCTCTGGGAAGGTGCAGTGGACGCGCTGAAGACATTCGTCGTGCTGTACTTCACTCGCGGGCTCGGAATGTCGCTGCGTAGCACGGCCACCTCGTTGGCGCTGGTCGGGCTGGCCGCGCTGGTAGCGGCCCCGGTGGCCGGCAAGCTCGCGGACCGCTTCGGAGCACGGCGCATCATGCAGGCGGCGGTCTGGGCTTTCGCGCTCGGTCTGATCCCGACCCTGGTCACTACAAACACCCTGTTTCTCGCCGCGATCGTGCCGGTCGCGTTCGCTGCAGTAGTGCTGATGACCCTGCCGTACACGCTGCTGATGAGGTTGCTTCCGGACCGGGAGGCCCACGGCGCCGGCGCCAGCATGTTCGGCCTCGGCAAGGGGGTTGGTGTGCTGATCGGCCCCATGCTGGCCGGCCTGGCGATAACGTTCTCCGACCGGGTGCCCGTTGGCGCGTTCAGAGCCACCGCGGGCTACGCCGGGGTGTTCGGGGTGGCGATGGTTCTGCTGCTGGCCAGCATCCCGTTGCTCCGCCGCATCGAGCCAGCCCAGCGCTGAGCGGCTTACCCTGCGAGCAGGATGTAGGAGGTGGTCTACGGCGTGGTCGACTACGACGTGGTGGTCGTCGGATCTGGGTTCGGCGGCAGCGTCGCGGCGTTGCGGCTGACCGAGAAGGGCTACCGGGTCGGCGTGCTTGAGGCGGGGCGGCGCTTCGCTGATCACGAGTTGGCCAGCACGTCATGGCAGCTGCGCAAGTTCCTCTGGGCGCCGGCGCTGGGGTGCTACGGCATCCAGCGCATCCACCTACTGCGTGACCTCGTGGTGCTGGCCGGTGCCGGCGTGGGAGGCGGGTCGCTGAACTACGCCAACACCCTCTACCGGCCACCCGACGCGTTCTTCGACGACCCGCAATGGGCGCACCTTGCCGACTGGCGCGCCGAGCTCGAACCGCACTACGACGAGGCAGAGCGGATGCTCGGCGTGACGACCTATGCCGGCCACACCGCCGCCGACGAGGTGATGCAGCGAATCGCGCGGGAGATGGGGGTCTCCAAGAGCTACCATCCCACGCCTGTCGGGGTGTTCTTCGGACCGCCAGGCGAGGAGGTTGATGATCCCTACTTCGGCGGCGCCGGCCCCCGGCGGACCGGCTGTACCGAATGTGGTTCCTGCATGACCGGATGCCGGGTCGGCGCCAAGAACACCTTGGTGAAGAACTACCTCTACTTCGCGGAGCGGGCGGGTGCGACGGTGCACCCGATGACCACGGTGACCGCGGTGCGCCCGCAGCCGGACGGGACCTGGCTGGTCGACGCCGTACGCACCGGCAAGCTGCGGATCGGGCCAGCGGGGCGCCGGACAATCCGGTCGAAGCAGGTAGTGCTCGCCGCCGGCACCTGGGGCACCCAACAGTTGCTGCACCGGATGCGCGACGAAGGCGTGCTGCCCCGGCTCTCGCCCCGGCTCGGGGAGCTGACCCGGTCGAACTCCGAGGCGATCGTCGGCGCCAGCC
This sequence comes from Pseudonocardiaceae bacterium, assembly GCA_025924655.1. Lineage (GTDB taxonomy): Bacteria > Actinomycetota > Actinomycetes > Mycobacteriales > Pseudonocardiaceae. The sequence continues at coordinate 8,078 of JAICHZ010000086.1, forward strand.
GGGCCACCGTGGACCCGGCGCGCGACTTCACCCGCGGGGTGGCCATCACCTCCTCGTTCCATCCCGACGAGCACACCCACATCGAGCCGGTTCGCTACGGGCGAGGCAGCAACGCGATGGCGCTGCTGCAGACCTTGGCCACCGACGGCGCGTCGGACACGCCACGATGGAAGCAGTTGCTGCGCTTCGCCGTCGCGCACCCGGCCCGGACGGCGCGGCTGCTGTCGGTACGACGCTGGAGTGAACGGACGGTGATCCTGCTGGTGATGCAGTCCCTGGACAACTCGCTGACCACCTACCGCCGCCGCGGCCGGTTAACCTCGCGACCCGGTCACGGCGAGGCCAATCCCACTTTCATCCCCGCCGCTTACCAAGCAAGCCAGCTCGCCGCCCAGCACATCGGCGGGACCGCGGGCAGCACCTGGGGCGAGCTGTTCGGGCTGCCGTTGACGGCGCATTTCCTCGGTGGTTGCCCGATGGGCGCCACCGCCGCCGACGGTGTCATCGACGCCAACCACCGGGTGCACGGCTATCCGGGTCTGTCCGTGGTGGACGGCTCAGCGGTCAGCGCGAACCTCGGGGTGAACCCAGCGCTAACCATCACAGCGCTAGCGGAGCGGGCCGTCGGCCTGTGGCCGAAGGCTTGTGAGTGCCATTAAGTGCCATAACATTGTTTCTCACTCACGACCGACTCTGGTCGTCGACTTCGGGGCGCAGTACGCCCAGCTGATCGCTCGACGGGTCCGCGAGGCGCAGGTGTACTCCGAGGTGGTGCCGCACACCACGCCGGTCGAGGAGATCCTTGCTCGCCAGCCCGCAGCCATTGTGCTCTCCGGTGGGCCGGCCAGCGTGTACGTGCAGGGCGCTCCCCGGGTTGATCCCGCGCTGTTCGAGGCTGGGGTGCCGGTGCTGGGCATCTGCTACGGCTTCCAGGCGATGGCCGACGCGCTGGGCGGCACCGTGCAACAAACCGGCACCCGGGAGTACGGGCGCACCGATCTGCAGGTGCTCGACGGTGGCGGTGTGCTGCACCGCGAGCTGCCCGCGCGGGGTCCGGTGTGGATGAGCCACGGCGACGCCGTCACCGCCGCGCCGGGCGGCTTCATGGTCACCGCGCGGTCGGCCGGTGCTCCGGTGGCGGCGTTCGAGGACACCGGCCGGCGGCTGGCCGGGGTGCAGTACCACCCGGAGGTGATGCATTCCCCGCACGGTCAGGAGGTGTTGCGCCGGTTCCTGCACGAGGTCGCCGGCATCCGGCCGAGCTGGACCACCGCCAACGTCATCGACGAGACCGTGGCCGCGATCCAAGCTCAGACCCAAGGCAGCAGGTTGGTCTGCGGTCTGTCCGGCGGGGTGGACTCCGCGGTCGCCGCCGCGTTGGTACACCGAGCCGTCGGCGACGCACTGACCTGTGTGTTCGTCGACCACGGGTTGCTGCGCTCCGGTGAGCGCGCCCAGGTGGAACGCGACTATGTCGCCGCCACGGGAGTCAAGCTGGTCACCATCGACGCCCGGGAACGGTTCCTGTCCGCGCTGGCCGGCGTGGCCGATCCCGAACTAAAGCGAAAGATCATCGGCCGGGAGTTCATCCGGGTCTTCGAGGCCGCGGCCCGGGACCTGCAAGCCGAGGCGGGGCGGCACGGCCAGGAGATCCGCTTCCTGGTGCAGGGTACCCTGTACCCGGACGTGGTGGAGTCCGGCGGCGGATCGGGCACCGCGAATATCAAGAGCCACCACAACGTCGGCGGCCTGCCTGAGGACCTGCGCTTTGAGCTGGTCGAGCCGCTGCGCGCACTGTTTAAGGACGAGGTGCGCCGGGTCGGGCTGGAACTGGGGCTGCCGGAGACGATCGTGCACCGCCAGCCGTTCCCCGGACCGGGCCTGGCGATCCGGATCATCGGCTCGGTGACCGCGGCGCGGTTGGAGACGCTGCGCGCCGCGGACGCGATCGCCCGCGAAGAGCTCAGCGCGGCCGGGATGGACCGCGACATCTGGCAGTGTCCGGTGGTGCTACTGGCCGACGTGCACAGCGTCGGCGTGCAGGGCGATGGGCGGACCTACGGGCATCCTGTCGTGCTGCGCCCGGTGTCCAGCGAGGACGCGATGACCGCCGACTGGTCCCGGGTGCCCTACGACGTGCTGGCCCGCATCTCCGGCCGGATCACCAACGAGGTGCCCGAGATCAACCGAGTGGTGCTCGACGTGACCAGCAAACCCCCCGGCACCATCGAATGGGAATAAGCGGCCGCGCAGAGGCCGTAGATCACGGTTTCTGTGTCTGAGACGACAAAATGTGTCGTCTCAGACACAGAAACCGTGATCTTGACGGGGTTCCCGCCCCAGGGGCAGCTCCCTCGAAGCGCTGGTGTGGCGGCGGCGCCCGGAGCGTAGCCGCCAGTGCCGCGTGCCGTGCTTGTGGCGAGGCCACAAATGGGCGACCGGCGATTTCGTGTCGGGATCCGGTTGTTCCGCAGGCGGGCACCGTCTTCACTAATAGGGCTGGTCCGCCTCACAGGTGAGGCCATGCGGTGTCAGGAGGCTGAGATGGCGCACGACCTCAACTGCCCGCATTGCGGATGCCCCCTGCTGGCGACACAGGACTCGGTCCGAGTGCCTGAGACCGACGCCGTAGAGCTACTCCACCGGGAGATCGAGCACCTCCGTGCGACGGTCGCTCGGCTGCGCGGGGCGGGCTTCAACCGCCTCGCAGCGGGTCCCTGATGCCGACCCGGAAACATCTTGATCGGATTGGCGCCGTCCCCGAGCGGCGTCACGCGGGCTGGCCTACCCCGGTCACGCCTTCGGTGTCGGCCCGAACTCTCTACCGGCTGCACCACCTGCTGGAACCGAATCCGGTGTACCGACGCTTGGCCGCTTGGCTGGAACGCAACCCGACGGCGAACCGGCTGTTCACCGCGGCTGAGGAACGGGTCAAAGGCACCATCTTCGGCTGCCGGATGTGCGGCCAGTGCGCGCTGCCCGCCACGGGTTACGCCTGCCCGATGACCTGCCCGAAGCAGCTGCGCAACGGCCCCTGCGGTGGGGTGTCACCCACCGGGATGTGCGAGGTGCACCCCGAGGTGCGGTGCGTGTGGTTGGTCGCTTTCGAGCGTGCTGAAACCGAAGGCAGGACCGAGGATCTCAGCCTGCTGCAGCGCCCGATCGATCACCGGCAGTGGGGGCGAAGCTCCTGGGTGAACTACTGGCAGGGTCGCGACGAGGGAATGTGGACCTCCGCCGACGGCCGGCGTCGGCTGCCGATCGTCCAGCGCAATGATCCTGGTGAGCCGCGGTGATATCCGGCAATGGGCACCGCCCGATCAGCGGACGGCTGCGCCGCACCCTGGACTCCGGCCGGTTCGCCATCACCGCCGAGATCGGCCCACCCCGCGGTGCCGACCCGGACGCGATCGGGAAGAAGGCTGCCCTGCTGCGCGGCTGGGTCGACGCGGCCAACGTCACCGACAACCAGAGCGCGCACGTCCGGCTGTCCAGCTTCGCGGGCAGCCTGCTTGCGATGTCCGCCGGCGTCGAGCCGGTGATGCAGCTGACCTGCCGGGACCGCAACCGGATCGCGCTGCAGTCCGACCTGATCTCGGCAGCGGCCTTGGGCATTCCCAACATCCTGCTGCTCACCGGCGATCACCCCCGATTCGGCGACCACCCGGACGCCAAAGCGGTCTTCGACATCGACGGGGTCCAGCTGGTCTGGACTGCTGCGACCATGCGTGACCAGGGGCGGCTGCTGTCCGGACGGCGGGTCGATCCCGCACCGCACTGGTTGATCGGCACGGTGGAGAACCCGTTCTCCCCGCCGATCAGCTTCCGGGCCCGGCGGCTGGCCAAGAAGGTCGCGGCGGGAGCCGAGTTCGTGCAGACCCAGTTCGTCTTCGACCTCGACATCTTCGAGCGGTTCATGGCCGAGGTCCACGATCTCGGGATAACCGAAAAATGTGGGGTCATCGCGGGAGTGGGCCCGGTGCGGTCACTACGAGCCCTGGAGTACATCAGCACCAAGGTTCCCGGGATCCACGTGCCCGATGCCATGGTCCGCCGGCTACGTGGCGTGCCGGCAAACCGAGTGGCCGATGAGGGCATGCAGATCTGCGTCGAGATCATCCAGCGGCTCACCGAGATCTCCGGGGTGGCCGGCGCGCACGTGATGGCCTTCGGCTATGAGCAAGGCATCCCGGAGATCCTCGAACGGGCCGGCGTCGGCCCCCGCCCGGACCGCTCTGTAGCTAACGACAGGGCAGCCAACGACAGGGCAGCGAATGAGGGGAGTGGCCGTGCTGGTTGATTTCCGCCCCACCGGCAAGCTCCGCGGCAGCAAACCCGTGGACGTCACCGCCGCGCTCGGCCCGGTGGTCGACGCGCTCGCCGAGGATTCGGTGGATCTGTCCCGGGTCCGGGTGGTGTGCGACTGGGTCCAGTACCGCAGCAACTTCCGCGACGTCGTCGACATCCGGCCGATCCTCGCGGCCCATGGTCACGAGTCGGTGCTGGCACCGGTGCCGCTGGCGGC
>JAICHZ010000087.1 GCA_025924655.1 Pseudonocardiaceae bacterium
CCCCGCTGGTGTGCCCGTCCAGGGTGCGCTCGGTGGCGCCGGTGGCGGGGTCCCAGATCCGCACCGTGTGATCGGCGCTAGCGGAGGCGAGCAGCTCACGCCCGCCCACCCGCACCGCGCACACCCCGAACACCCCGCCGGTGTGCCCGTCCAGGGTGCGCTCGGTGGCGCCGGTGGCGGAGTCCCAGATCCGCACCGTGTGATCGTCGCTGGCGGAGGCGAGCAGCTCACGCCCGCCCACCCGCACCGCGCACACCCCGTTCACCCGGTCGGTGTGCCCGTCCAAAGCTGCGCGCTCGGTACGGCGTGGCGCGTTCGCCCACAGACCCCGGTAGGGAGCGTCTTCCCGGTGACGACGGAATGCCTTACCGAGCCCGTCGAGGGTCTCCGTTACGCTGAGCATCGCCAGCCGCTCTGGTGGTTCGGCTTGAATGGCCCGCGGGGTCCGCAGTAAGTGGGCTCGCTCCAATCCCGCGGGCGTGTGGGCGTGAACTGCGGCAGGGATCAGCCGGCGTAGGTCGGCGCGCAGCACGTATCCGGTGTCGGCCAGTAGCTCGTCGATCACCCCGGCACGCACTGCGTGTCCAGGTAGCGACCGGAACAAGTAGATGGGGGCGCGGTCCCACCCGATCCGGGTGCCATAACCCGTGAATGCCCTAGTGAGAGCGCCTTCGTCGGCCGCTGACGACGCCAACCTCGCCCGCTCTGTGTACAGGGCATCGCTCAGCGCCTGGTGGAAGAGCCGAAACGCCAAGGTCGCAGACTCGCCGGCGGACTCGACGACGAAATTCGCTGCTGAGCCACGAGCGAACCTGGTGAGCTGCTCAGTGGTGACATGAGCGCCAGCTAGCGCCCGCACGGCGAGCTGCCAGAGTTCGGGGGGCAGGCCGGGTGCCTCGGCGAAGGCCAATGCCGTCAACAGCTCCCGCGCTGACACGCTCCCTACCGGAGCAAGCCCGTCCAGAAATGTGGCCAGCGTCGACTCCACGCTCGGGGTGAACGAGACCGCCGCCGGGCTGATCGCAGTCTCGTCATACAGGCCGTGAGTCCGTGCGACCAGCCCGGCGACCAGGAAGTTCCGCGCGGCCAGCTTCGCGATCTGAGCCGCGACCGGCGCCGCTACCTCGTCGGGCTGGTAGGGATTGCCGGGGCGTTCGTCACCGCGCAACTGCAGGGTGGCCTGCGCGTAGGTGGCAAGGTCCCCGACGGCGAAGTATCGAGTGTCATCGAGGTCGACGGTGGTCTGGGCCGGTCCGAAGACCCGCAGCAGGTCCCCGGCGTCGTCGCTGCGGCGGGTCCCCACCACCACCTGCGCGCCCACATCAGCGCAGGTCCCCGCGATCGGGAGCACGATCCCGGTAATGATTGTCCTGGCCTGAGCGGGATCGCTGGCCTCGTCCAGGGCGTCGACGACGACGTTGAATCGCCGCCCACCCCGCTCGGTCAGCACCTCCCGAAGGCCGGCCGGGAGGTCCTCCACTCGTTCGGGCAGCGGCGCTGACGCGGCGCGGGCGATCTCCATCGCTACGTCCAGGGCGGTCTTGCCTTTTGCATGCACCGCACAGGCCACCGACCCGACGCTGGCCCGGGGAGCATCGTCATCAGGCGGGAGCGCGGCCCGCATGTCGACGTCCGCTGTTGTGACGATTCGCCCGAGGACCGCGGACTTGCCTACCCCAGGGGAGCCAGTGACCACCAACACCTTGCGGTCCGGTGCCGGCCGGTCCAGCCAGGCCACCATCTCGGTCAATGCGGTACGCCGTCCACCGAAGCGGTGGCCCCGTTCGGACACCACCGACACCCCGCGTGCCCGTGGCCGCCAGTGCCGGTCAGCTTCCTTGTCCCCCGCCAGCGTCCAGCCCCACGTGGCCTGGGCAACCTCATCGGCGGCCGCGACGGTCCACTGTGTCAACAGGTCAATCTTCTCCGCGGGCAGATATCCGTCCGCCTGATGCAGGGTGATCGCCTGACCGTCCCCGCGATCGTTGGCCTGTCCGACGATGCCGACCACGGCGCCATAGTCCGGGCACCACAGCCCACCACCGCTGAAGCCTGGTTCGACGTGGTACCGCGAGTTCGTGTCCAGTCGCACCCAGCCATAGCCCAACGGTGCACCCACCGTCCCGTCCGCCGCATTGCCCCGCGGGTCGTGGCGGGCGAACCCGAAGGCCCACCAGGCCCGGTTGACCACATCGGCGGGTTTCGGGCACCGCAGCGGCGCCGCCACCACCCCGGCCGGGATCGGTTCCCCGAACTCCAGCACAGCAAGATCCGCTATCGGGTGCCCGGCGAGCCTGACTTGTATCGCGCGTCGTCGGGTGAAGGAGGTGTCTACGGACATCGGAAAGGCCACCCACAGCTGTGGCCGCGCCGCGGCAGAGACCATGACAACGTGAGCAGAGGTCAACACCCGCCGGTCGTCGATCACCACCGCGGTCCCGAGCGGGGTAAAGTCCTCCGCCGAGGTATGGACCGCCGCAATCCAGGACAAGCTCAGCGGCGCGGCATCGACCATAAACGCCTCGGCTCAGGTCGCGGCAGCGGGTTGAGGCATCCAGGTCAACGTGATCTCGAAGTTACCCTCGGCAGCGGCCTTGGCGACCAACCAGTTCGCGGTACCGCTCACCTTGATCCCGAACTTGACTTCGATCTCACGGGGCGCGGCATCCTTCGCCTTCTCCAGCACAGCGCGCGCACCCTCGACCGCCGGGGCCACCGCCTCCCTGATCCGACCCGCGATCTCGTCCGGACCTGCAGGTCGGAAATCCGCGGTCGGCTCAATCTCGAATCGGACGACCGTTTCATCGTCGAGTGCGTAACTGACCACCGCTGTCGCCATCGACCGTCTCTCCTCAAGTAGAAGTTATCCCGACTCCTGTGCGCGCTTTCCGCACTTCTCGGGTCCGATATGCGCCCCCACCGGGTGGTCATGGGCTGTCAGTCGGGCCGGTGTAGCTGGTGGTGGGGACGTCGAGTAGCTGGAGGACCTGTTGGTGTAGTGGGCTGAGTTCGGGTTGGAAGGTCTGGACGAGTTGGCCGTCGCGGTGTAGGTGGTGGCGGGTGAGGTCGGCGAAGATTTCCATGATGCGGGTAATCGAGGGTGCGGTGCAGCCGCGGAACTCGGGGTAGAGCGGGATGTCGTGGGCCTGTGCGGTGGTCATGGCGGTGCGGATCTGGCGTTCGATCAGGGCGCCGATGAGCAGCGCGAGGAACTGGCAGCAGAACAGCGCCTCGATCCGGGCCGGGTTGTGCAGCAGTACCGGGGCGGCGTCTTGCAGGGATTTGAGCAGGTGGTGGCGGCGTTCGAGGTGGGGCTGGTAGCGGTAGGCGGCGAGCACCTCGGCGTCGGTGAGCGTGGTGTCGTTGCTGATCAGGGGGAAGCAGCCGTCGGATGCGGCGTCGTAGGCGACGCGGTCGGGGATGGTGTCCCAACTGACGGTGAACCGGGTGCGGGTGCGGCGGCGGTAGCGGGTGTTCGCGCCGGGTCGACCGCGGCGTTCTTGGCGGAAGCTCTCCTCGACGGTCTCGCTGACGGTGGCGCTGATCCACCGGCTGGCGCCGGCCGCATCCAGTGCTGCGGTGGCGGCTTCGGTGACCGCGACGCGGGTCTTGAGTCGGCATTTCGGGCCGGCCAGGCGGACGCCGAGGGCGTCGATCGCGGCGGCGCCGGCCTCGATCCGGGCGGAGCGGGAGGTGGCGTCGCGGATGGCCTTGTCGGTGCTGTGCACCCAGATCACCCGGTGGCCCTCCGCGGAGGGCAGTGGGGCGGGCAACACCGACCAGACCCGGTCGGGCGCTTCGAGGCGGGCCGGCGGTAACCGCAGCGCCTCGGTCCATTGTGGTGGGTGGGTCTGGATCCAGTCGCGGAACCAGTGGTCCTCGGATCGGGTTCGGGGCAGCACGGTGACGAACCGCCCACCGCCCGTGGCGATGTGGGCCATTGCCTCGCGTGAGCACAGCTTGGAGTCCGCGACGTAGAGGAAATCGGTGCGCCCGAGCAGCGCCACCAACCCGTCCCAGGTCGGCACGTGGGTCGGGTCGTCATTGGTGTTGCCGTCGGCGAGGCGGTAGGCGATGGGCACCGCACCGTCGGCGGCCACGGTCAGGATCCATACCAGCTGCTTGAGATCGGGCCGGTGGTCCTTGGAATGCCCGAAGGTGATCACCGGGGTGGGCTTGCCTCCGCGCGTGGTCCCAATCGCGTCGCGGTAGACCCCGGACACGGTGATCGAGGTCGAGTCGTTATGCAGCTCGGCGGTGTCCACACCGAACTCGGTGATCACCCCGAGCAGCAGCTCGGTGAGCAGGCTGGCCCGGTCGGCGTCGAAGAGGCGCTCCAGCGCCCGGCCCACCCGGTCGTCGTTGATCAGTCCGGTGTTGGTCTGCTCGGCCTCGTTGGGCGAGAGCCCGAGCGTGGCCGGCTCGTAGCGGGCCGTCCACTCACCCAACCCGTAGAGCGGCTCGCGGCCGGCCAGCAAGTTGAGCACCACCAGCCCGATCGCGGTAGCCGGGGCGAGTCGGTAACGCGCATCGTCGGCGGGCAGGTAGCGGGCCAGCAGGGCCGGCACCCCGGCCCGGGCCAGGAAGTGGTTGACCAGCGGCAGCGCCCCCAACCGGCGACTGACCAGCTCGAAGCCGACCTCGTCGACCGCGCCGTCCGTCTGGCCCATTCCCCACCTCCCGCGTGTCATCCTCGACACTCACCGTTCCGCAGTAGTTATACTGCGACCGAGGTCAAGACCGGCGGATCTGGAGGTGGCGTGTCGTGCAGATCGACCCCGAGTACCAGACCGAGGGCGACCGGATCACCGCGCAGCTCGCCGCGATCGGGTTCGTGCTGCCCGGCACCGTGCTGCATCGCCACGCCCGCTGCGGCAAGCCCCACTGCCGCTGCCACGCCGAACCACCCGCGCTCCACGGACCCTTCTGGAGCTGGACCCGCAAGGTCACGGGCAAGACCGTCACCCGGCGCCTGACCGACGCGCAGCTACGTGACTACCAGCCCTGGTTCGACAACTCCCGACGCCTCCGCGCCCTGGTCACCGAACTCGAGGGTGTGTCCCTCCGCGCCCTCGACGACGACCCCAGGTGGGGGCACAAATGACCACTCAGATGTGCGGAAAGCGCGAACGAGACCGTCAAATACCCCGATATGTCTCCATATCGGGCCATGCAGCTGCAGCGCGGGTCGAGGTTTCCGCGACTACACGGCGGGTATGTCAGCCGCAGTGTTCCTCGCAGCAGCAGGAGGTAGCGCGTGCCCACGAGAGACCAGATTCGGAAGTTGTTGGAGCAGGGGCACGACTATCCGGCGATCGCGCGGCGGTTGGGGATGCCGAGCTGGATCGAGCGGTGGCCGGTCTACCGGCAGCTGACCGGTGAGGATCCGCTCGGACGGGGCGCCGCAGCCAAGAGCAAACACAGCACCCAGCTCAAGGCCCGGACCGAGACCGCGGACAAGGTCGTCAAGTCGGTGTGTCCGTTCTGCGCGGTGGGCTGCGGTCAGAACATCTATGTGAAAGATGAAAAGGTCGTGCAGGTTGAAGGTGATCCGGACTCCCCGGTCAGCCGCGGCCGGCTGTGCCCGCGCGGCTCCTCGACGATGCAGCTCGTCACTGGCTCGGCCCGCGAGTATCAGGTGCTCTACCGGCGTCCGCACGGCACGGAATGGGAAAGACTGCCCCTGGACCAGGCTATGGACATGATCGCCGACCGGGTGATCAAGACCCGGCGGGAGGGCTGGCAGTGGGAGGCCGAGGGCAAGCGGACCCGGCGCACGCTCGGCTTCGCCAGTCTGGGCGGGGCAACCCTGGACAACGAGGAGAACTACCTGATCAAGAAACTGTTCACCGCGCTGGGCGCGATACAGATCGAGAATCAGGCCCGTATTTGACACTCCGCCACTGTCCCCAGTCTGGGGACCAGCTTCGGGCGCGGCGGCGCGACGACCTTCCAGCAGGATCTGCAGAACTCCGACTGCATCCTCATTGAGGGGTCGAACATGGCCGAGTGCCACCCGGTGGGATTCCAGTGGGTGATGGAGGCCAAGGCCCGCGGGGCGAAGGTCATTCACGTCGACCCGCGGTTCACCCGGACCAGTGCGCTCGCCGACATTCACGTTCCGCTGCGCGCTGGCACCGATATCGCCTTCCTCGGCGGGATCGTCAACTATGTCTTGGCCAACGATAAATATTTTCGCGATTATGTGGTGGCCTACACCAACGCCGGAACCATTCTTGCCGAGGATTTTCAGGATACTGAGGACCTGGCGGGAGTGTTCTCCGGACTCGATCCTGATGAGCGCACTTATGACTTCCACACCTGGCAGTACGAAGGAATGGAGGTCCAGGCCGCGTCTGGGCACCGCGACCAGGAGTACCAGGATAAGGTCGGCGGCAAGAACGGGAAGGGCGTGCGACAGTCCGGGCGAGGCGAGTCGCACGGCTCAGGTGGCGTTGGGATCAGCGGAGTGCCGCAGGTTGACCCGACGCTGGAACATCCCCGGTGCATCTTCCAGGTGCTCAAGCGGCACTATGCCCGCTACACCCCCGAGATGGTCTCCGACATCACCGGGGTGCCGGTCGACACCTTCCTCCAGGTGTGCGAGCTGCTCAGCGAGAACTCCGGACGGGAGCGCACCAGCTCGTTCGTCTACTCGGTGGGCTGGACCCAGCACACCGTGGGCGTGCAGTACATCCGCACCGCGGCGATACTCCAACAGTTGCTGGGCAACATCGGCCGGCCCGGCGGCGGAATCATGGCTTTGCGCGGGCACGCGTCGATCCAGGGCAGCACGGACATCCCGACGCTGTTCAACCTGCTGCCGGGCTACATCCCGATGCCCCATGCGCACTCCCATGAGGACCTCGACTCGTTCATCCAGGGCGAGTCGCCGAAGAAGAGCTACTGGGCGGAGATGCGGGCCTACACCGTCAGCCTGCTCAAGGCGTGGTGGGGTCCGGCAGCTACCCCGGACAACGACTTCTGTTTCGACTACCTGCCCAGGCTCACCGGTAGCCACTCCACCTACGAGACCGTGATGGCCCAGCTCGCGGGGGACTGCAAAGGCTATTTCCTGATGGGCGAGAATCCCGCGATCGGTTCGGCCAACGCCAAGATGCAACGGCTGGGCATGGCCAACCTGGAATGGTTGGTGGTCCGTGACTTCTCGCTGATCGAAAGTGCCACCTGGTGGAAGGACAGCCCGGAGATCGAGTCCGGCGAACTGACGACGGAGGACATCGGCACCGAGGTCTTCTTCCTGCCCGCTGCGGCGCATACCGAGAAGGACGGCAGCTTCACCAACACCCAGCGGATGTTGCAGTGGCACCACCAGGCCGTCGAACCCGATGGTGACGCCCGCAGCGACCTATGGTTCACCTTCCACCTCGGCAGGATCATCCGGGAGAAGCTCGAATCCAGCACGGATGAGATGGACCGCCCGATCCTGGACCTCACGTGGGACTACCCCACGAAGAGTTCCCCCGCCCGTCCCGAGATCGCCGAACCCGAGGCGGAGGCAGTGCTCGCCGAGATCAACGGCTGGGACGCCGAGGGCGGACCGCTGTCGTCTTACGAGCAGCTCAACGAGGACGGTTCGACGGTCTGCGGCTGCTGGATCTACTGCGGGGTGTACAGCAACGGGATCAACCAGGCCGCCCGGCGCAAGCCCGGGATACAGCAGAACTGGGTCGCCAAGGAGTGGGGCTGGGCCTGGCCGGCCAACCGCCGGATCCTCTACAACCGGGCGTCGGCCGATCCCGACGGCAAGCCCTGGAGTGAGCGCAAGGCGCTGGTCTGGTGGGACGAGGACAAGGCACGGTGGACCGGTCACGATACCCCGGACTTCAGCGCCACGAAGTCCCCGCACTACGTGCCGCCGACCAATGCGACCGGCGCCGAGGCGCTGGCCGGCATCGACCCGTTCGTCATGCAGGCCGACGGCAAATCCTGGCTGTTCGTGCCGGCGGGATTGACCGACGGTCCGCTGCCGACGCACTACGAGCCGCAGGAGTCCCCGGTCCCCAACCTGCTGTACCGCCAGCAACGCAACCCGGTCCGGCAGATCACCACGATGGTGCACCGCAACGACCGGTTCCAGCCCAGCGGCGACGAGCCGGGCGCGGCGGTGTTCCCGTACGTGTGCAGCACCTACCGGATCGCTGAGCATCACACCGCGGGCGGGATGAGCCGGTTCCTGCCCTACCTCGCTGAGCTCGCGCCGGAGTTCTTCTGCGAGGTCTCCCCGGAGCTGGCAGCCGAGCGCGGCCTGGAGCACACCGGTTGGGCCACCGTGATCACCGCGCGGGGTGCGATCGAGGCGCGGGTGCTGGTCACCGAGCGGATGACGCCGATGACCGTGCACGGCCGGCGGCTGCACCATGTCGGGTTGCCCTACCACTGGGGCAACAACGGCCTGGCCACCGGCGACCCTGCCAATGAGCTGACTCACCTGTCACTCGATCCCAACGTCCACATCCAGGAGGTGAAGGCGCTGGCCTGCGACATCCAGCCGGGTCGGCGGCCGCGAGGCCGGGCCCGCGACGAGCTCGTCGAGCAGTACCAGCGACGAGCCGGGATAACCGAGCAGACCGGGACGGAGGTGTGAGATGGCCCCGGTAGATATCCAGATCGGACGTGGGCCGAACCTGGACGGCGCGCTGCTCGGCGACACCGATCCGGCCACCCAGGGCGGTTACCCCGACCACCCGCCACGGATGGGGTTTTTCACCGACACCAGCGTGTGCATCGGCTGCAAAGCCTGCGAAGTGGCCTGCAAGACGTGGAACGCCATCCCGGAAGATGGTCTCGTCTTCACCGGCATGTCGATGGACAACAGTCAAGGGCTCGGCGCGAGCACCTGGCGGCATGTGGCGTTCATCGAGCAGCGCAAACCAGTCGCCGCGCAGGATCCCGGCGTGGTCCACGACCAGAATGTCCTGGAGCTGGCCGGAAACCCCACCGCCCCTGGGACGAATGGGGATTTCCGCTGGTTGATGGCCAGCGACGTGTGCAAGCACTGCACGCACGCGGCCTGCCTGGACGTCTGCCCCACCGGGTCGCTGTTCCGCACCGAGTTCGGCACGGTGGTGGTGCAGGAGGACATCTGCAACGGCTGCGGCTACTGCATCCCGGCGTGCCCCTACGGGGTCATCGACCAGCGCAAAGAGGACGGTCGGGCGTGGAAGTGCACGCTGTGCTACGACCGGCTCAGCGTCGGCCAGGAGCCGGCCTGCGCCAAGGCCTGCCCGACGGACTCCATCCAGTTCGGACCGCTGGACGAGCTGCGGGAACGGGCCGACGCCCGGCTGGCCCGGCTGCACGAAGCCGGAGTCGCCGACGCGCGGCTCTACGGCCGTGACCCGCAGGACGGCGTCGGCGGCGACGGCGCGTTCTTCCTGCTGCTCGACGAGCCGGAGGTCTACGGGTTGCCGCCGGACCCGGTGGTGACCACCCGAGATCTGCCCTCGATGTGGAAACACGTCACGGTTGCGGCGGCGACGCTGGTCGGTGGGGCGCTGGCGGCGTTCGTGGCGGGAAGGCGGCTGTAAATGAGCGAGCACCAGGTGGCCAGGAGCTCGTCGGACGTGACCGAAAACAGGTTGCGGGGCGTGCGACCGGACCGGGACGCCGTCACCGGCGTCGCTACCGGCAAGCCCGCCAAGCTAGGCAGGCGGCGGGGCGGCAAGGGACGCGGGGGGCGGCGCGACGGCGCCCCGACCGTCCCAGACGCGGAGTTCACCTCTTACTACAACCTGCCGGTGATCAACAAGCCAGTGTGGTCCTCGTTGGACATCGCGGGCTACCTATTCCTCGGTGGACTGGCCGGCGCGGCATCGCTTCTGGGCGCGGGCGCGCAAGCTACCGGGCGCCCGGCACTGAGCCAGGTGAGCAAGGCGGGCGCATTCGGCGCCGGGGTGCTCTCGCTGGCCGGCTTGGTGCACGATCTGGGTCGGCCGTCGCGGTTTCTGAACATGCTCCGAGTGTTCAAGGTGACCTCGCCGATGAGCGTCGGCTCCTGGCTCCTTGCTGGCTACGTGCCGCTAGCCGGCGTCGCCGCGGCCAGCTCGCTGTCCGGGAAAGCGCCGCGGATCGGGATGGCGGCGACGGCCGGCTCGGCGTTGCTAGGCCCGGCGGTGGCGTCCTACACCGCGGCGTTGATCAGCGATACCGCCGTGCCGGCCTGGCACGACGGCTACCCGGAGATGCCGTTCGTGTTCGTCGGCTCCGGTGCCACGGCCGCGGCCGGGCTCGGCCTGCTCGCCGCGCCGGTCACCCAGAACGGACCCTCCCGGGCGATGGCAGTGTTCGGCGTCGGAACCGAGCTGGCCGCCTTCGAACGGATGCAGCGCCGCATCGGGATGACCGCCGAGCCCTACTCGCAAGGTCGTGGTGGTGGCTACCTGCGGGCCGGCAAGATCCTTTCGGGGGTCGGTCTGGTCGGGGCACTGCTCGGCAGGCGCAACCGGGTGCTCAGCGCGCTGTCCGGTGCAGCCCTGATCGCCGCGTCGGCCGCAACCCGGTGGGGGATCTTCCACGCCGGCCTGCAGTCGGCGACCGACCCCCAGTACACCATCGTTCCGCAGCGCGAACGGCTGCGCGCAGCAGCTCCTCCGGTGGGGTTCGCCGAACCGTAGATCACTCCTCCGTCGCGTCTGCCCTGCCGGTACACCACTGCTCGGGCAACTCGCCGAAGCGGTCAGGTCCGGGTTTACTGCCCGGTTTGGGAGACCTCGGACGCGTGGATCGAGAACAACTCCTGGACGGGCGACGAACGCGGCAGTGCATCCCCGAGCGCAGTGCACCGGCGGAGACGGCCGCAGATACGCGGCCGCGGGCAACGAACGGCTCAACTGTGGAGGAATCATGGGAAAGCAAGCTCGAATTGGACTGTTGCTGGCAGCCACCTCCTGCCTACTGACTGTGATGGTGGATTGGATCGTCGAAGAGCTCTGACCGCAGCGCTCCCTGCTCTCGAAATCCAGAAGGTGATCCGAATCACGGCGTGTCGGATGTTTGACATTCTGCTGGATAGCCAACTCCAGGGTGCTGGTCGCGAACGGCTGCTGCCGGACGAGGCGCATCGATTCTGCCCCCACTCAGCGGAGGGATCGAGAACCATGAGCTGGACGCAGGGGCGGCTGTCCGCGACGGTCGGGCGCAGGCCAGACGGACTGCCGATGCTGGCTCGGGGCGGCCACCGCAGCCCCGAGCAGGGTGCATGCCTGATGGAGTACGTCTCCGTACTCGCCGGAACCCGGTTCAGCGACCATCCCAGGTGCACCCATCCGGCCCTGGCGCAGCTGGCCCGCGTGGTCAACGACGAGGTCGTCGATCCCGCCGCCCGGTCCCGGCTGGCGGTGCTGGCTCCCGACCTGATCGGCACCCGGTGCCGGGATCCACGCATCACGCTGACCGTGATGGCGTGCTGCCTGCGCGCCGCTGTGGCCGCCCGCTCGCAGGGCCGTGACCTGCCGCTCGCCTTAGAGCGCATCGATACTCAGCTCGACCGGCTGGCGGCTCAGCGAGGCCGCCGGTGGTGGGCGCGCTTGCGCACCGTCGGATCCGAACCCGGAGTGCTTGCGGTCATCTCCACGCTGCGCGTGGTGTTGCGCCACACCCACCGGTTCCGCGGACCGCGCCACGATGACCAGCTCTGCGAGCTGCTCGAGCGGGCGGTCGCGGATTGCCGCGAGCTGCTCGCCCAGCGGCCAGCCCGGCCCACCCGCCAGCAGCCTCAGCCCGCAGTACGTTGAGGTCGGGCGTTGCGCTCGTAGGGGGATCAACGGCTGGGGGGCGCACTGCTGATGACCGAGTCCGCGGCCTTCACCGCGTCGTTCGGCGCCCAAGCCGGCGGGTATGCGCATCTGATCCCACTGCAGCGCCGCTACGCTGAGCTTGCAGTCGACGATCCTGACCGGGAGCGCCAGCGCGAACGGCTGATCAGCGGTTATCTCCCGGTGGCCGAGCACATCGCACGCCGCTTCGCTGGTCGCGGCGAGCCGCTGGATGACCTCATCCAGGTGGCCACCCTGGGATTGATCAATGCCGTGGACCGCTTCGAACCGGCCCGCGGCTCGCATTTCCTGTCCTTCGCGGTACCAACGATCACCGGTGAGGTACGCCGGTACTTCCGCGACTATGGCTGGTCGACCCGGGTCCCGCGCCGGCTGAAGGATCTGCACATCGCCATCAGGCGCGCGCTGGCGGAGCTGTCCCAGCAGCTCGGTCGGGCGCCGAGGCCCAGCGAGATCGCTGAGCGGTTGGGCATACCGGTGTCAGAGGTGATCGAAGGGCTGCAGGCCGGCGAGGCCTACCGAACCTCTTCACTGGATGAGATGCTCGGCGCCGGGCAGGGTGCCCCGACGCTGGGCGACTTCATCGGCGGACTGGACGACGCGCTGGCCCTGATCGATGATCGCGAAGCGCTGCGGCCGCTGCTGGCTGAGCTCGCTCCCCGGGAACAGATGATCCTGGCGCTGCGGTTCTTCCACCAACTCACCCAGACTCAAATCGCCGAGCATGTCGGCATCTCGCAGATGCACGTCTC
>JAICHZ010000088.1 GCA_025924655.1 Pseudonocardiaceae bacterium
CGTTGGCTGCCGTGCTCGACGGCGCATGCGCGGTCGTCGCCGGCAACACCGGACCGGCGCATCTGGCTGCCGCGGTGGGCACGCCGGTGGTGTCGCTGTTCGCACCGGTGGTGCCAGCCGCGCGCTGGGCGCCCTACGGGGTACCCACGGTACTGCTCGGCGACCAGCACGCACCCTGCCGCGACACCCGGGCACGGCACTGCCCCGTGCCAGGTCACCCGTGCCTGTCGGGAGTTGATCCAGCCGACGTCGTCGCGGCGGTCAGCTCCCTGGTGGCGGTGGTCGCATGAGAGTGCTGCACTGGCATGTCCACGGCTCCTGGAGCACCGCGTTCGTGCAGGGCCCGCACACCTACCTGGTGCCGGTGACGCCCGCCCGCGACGCCGACGGCCGCGGCCGGGCTCAGACCTTCGACTGGCCGCCGAATGCCGTCGAGATCACCCCGGCGGAGTTGGCGCAGGAGCACGTTGATGTCGTCGTGCTGCAGCGACCGCAGGAGCTGGAGCTCGCGCAGCGATGGCTGGGTCGCCGGCCGGGGCGGGATGTGCCGGCCGTCTACGTCGAGCACAACGCCCCGCGTGGTGATGTCCCCAACTCACGGCACCCGCTGGCCGATCAGTCCGACATCCCCATCGTGCACGTCACGCCGTTTAACGAGCTGTTCTGGGACTGCGGCCGGGCGCCGACCCTGGTGATCGAGCACGGCATTCCCGACCCGGGCCACCGCTACACCGGCGAGCTGCGTCGCGCTGCCGTCGTGATCAACGAACCGGTCCGCCGGGGTCGCGTCACCGGCACTGACCTGTTACCCCGTTTCGCCGCTCACGCACCCCTGGACCTCTTCGGTATGGCGGTTTCGACGTTGCCCAAGCAGGGGCGGATCGCGACTTATGAGGATCTGCCGCAGGGGCGGATGCATACCGAGATCGCCCGGCGGCGGGTCTATCTGCATCCAATTCGATGGACCTCGTTGGGCCTGTCCCTGCTTGAGGCCATGTATCTCGGGATGCCAGTGGTCGCGCTGGCCAGCACCGAGGTGGTGGAGGCGGTGCCCGCAGACGCTGGGGTGCTCTCCACCCGGGTTGATGTACTCGCAGAGGCGCTGCGCACCTTCCTCGCTGATGGTGATCTCGCTCGGCACACCGGTCTGGCGGGCAGAGCCGCCGCTGCGCGCAGATACTCGCTCGACCGGTTCATCACCGATTGGGACCAGCTGCTCAAGGAGATGCGCCGATGAGGATCGACATGATCTCCGAGCACGCCAGCCCGCTCACGGCGATCGGTGGAGCTGATTCGGGAGGGCAGAACGTCCACGTCGCGGAACTCGCGCGGGCGCTGGGCGCGCGTGGGCACCACGTGACCGTGTACACCCGCCGAGACGATCCTGAGGTGCCCGATCGGGTCCGCGCGGGCCCGGGGGTGACCGTGGAGCATGTACCCGCCGGACCCGCGACCAGCCTGCCCAAAGACGCCTTGCTGCCCTACATGGACGAGTTCGGCGATCACCTCGCGCGCCGATGGCTGACCGAGCCACCGGACGTCGTGCATGCGCATTTTTGGATGAGTGGCCTCGCGGCGCACCGCGGTGCCCGCGGCACCGGCATTCCGGTGCTGCAGACCTTTCACGCGCTCGGCACCGTCAAGCGGCGACACCAGGGGTGCCGCAGATCCCAGCCCGCCGTCTCGGCTACGGCTGGAGGCCCGGTTGGCGTGGGATGCGGCGCTGGTCGTGGCCACCTGCTCGGATGAGGTCACCGAGCTTGGCGCGCTGGGTGTACCGGCGCAGCGAGTCGCCGTCGTGCCTTGCGGGGTCGACGTCGACCGGTTCACTCCGACCGGGCCGCGCGCGGCGCGCAACGGCCGCCACCGCATCCTGTCCCTTGGGCGACTCGTCGAACGCAAAGGCGTCGAAACCACCGTCCGCGCGCTGGCCGAGGTGCCCGATGCGGAGCTGGTTATCGCCGGAGGCGGAGACGCGATCGCGGACACGGAGCTAGCGAGGTTGACCGGGGTCGCGCGCGTCTGTGGGGTGGCCGACCGGGTGCATCTCGTCGGCCAGATCGCCCGGCGCGAGGTTCCCGCGGTGCTGCGATCAGCGGACGTAGTGGTCAGCGTGCCCTGGTACGAACCGTTCGGGATGGTGCCTCTGGAGGCGATGGCCTGCGGTGTGCCAGTGATCGCCTCTGCGGTGGGCGGGCACCTCGACACCGTGCGGGACGGCCGCACCGGCGCACTGGTGCCACCCCGCGACCCCGCCGCGCTGGCACAGCGGCTGCGCGAGCTGTTCGCCGATCCAGCCAGGCTGGCCGCAATAGGCTCGGCGGCGGCAAATCACGTCCGATCCCGCTACGGGTGGGGTCGCATCGCGAGTGAGATGGAACTGCTCTACCACCACGTGCTTGCCGGTGCAAGTTCCCCGGAAACCACCGACCGACTGGAAACCACCGACCGACCGGCACCTACCGCGCCGGGAAGTCGACCATGAGTCGTGAGCACTTCGTGGTGCTGCGGACCGCTCTGGCCCGGATGGAGCAGGTCGCCGGCGCACAGACCGAGTTGTGGGGAGGCCACCTCGCCGAGGTGTTCGACCGCGGCGGACGGCTGCTCTCCTGCGGCAATGGTGGCAGCGCCGCCGAAGCCCAACATCTCACCGGCGAGCTCGTCGGCCGGTTCCTCCACGAGCGGCGCCCGTTGTCCGCGATCGCCCTGCACGCGGACACCTCGGCGCTCACCGCGATCACCAACGACTACGGCGGGCACGAGTCGTTCGCCCGGCAGGTCTTCGCCCACGGACGGCCTGGTGACGTGCTCATCGCGCTGTCCACCAGCGGCGCTAGCCGCAATGTGGTCTCCGCGGCCAAGGCAGCGCATGAGGTCGGCATGATCGCGTGGGCGCTGACCGGTCCGGCGCCCAACACCCTGGCCGCGGTCTGCGACGACGCGATCGCGGTCGAAGCTGCCTGCGTATCGACCGTGCAGGAGATTCACCTGGCCATCGTCCACGCGCTGTGCATGGCGATCGACGACGCGCTGGGTGTGGTCGCGCTGAAGCCCCCACTATGAGCCGGCTAGTTGTCTTCGGCGACACGCTGCTCGACAGCGACGTCGAGGGCACAGTGGACCGGTTGTGCCCGGATGCACCAGTTCCCGTCGTGGACGTCCAGGCGCGGTGTTGGCGTCCCGGCGGGGCCGGGTTGGCAGCGGTGCTTGCCGCCCGCGCCGGCCATGACGTGGTGCTGGTGACCGCGCTGGGCACAGACCCGGCGGCTCGGCGGCTTGTCGACCTACTCGGCACCGACGTCGAGGTGGTGCGGATGCCGCTGCGCGGTACGACGGTGTGCAAGACCAGGGTCCGCGCAGGAGGTCGTTCGCTGCTCCGGGTCGACGCGGGTGACGGCCGGGCCGCCGGCGCACCGACCGGGGACCGTTTCCCGACCGTGCTGCGCGCCGCCGACGCGGTGCTGGTCTCCGACTACGGGCGCGGCGTCACTGGTGATCCCACCGTCCGTGACGCGCTCGTCGGGCTGGCCGGCCGGGTACCCGTGGTGTGGGATCCCCACCCGAGGGGAGCCCCTCCAGTACCCGGCTGCCGGTTGGTGACGCCCAATGAGGCCGAGGCAACAAGCACCGTCGCTGCCGAAGCTGACGCACTGGCGACCGCTGCGGCGTTGCGCGAGCGCTGGTGCTGTGACGCGGTGGCGATCACGCTCGGCGACCGCGGTGCCGCACTGGCCACCGCACAGGGGTGCATCGCCCTGCCGGTGCCAGACATCGAGGTTTCGCCAGATCGCGACCCCTGCGGGGCAGGCGACGCCTTCGCCGCCGCCATCACCGGCGCTCTGCTCGTCAACAGCTCCATGCAGATGGCGGTGGCGGCCGCGGTCTGCGCCGCGTCGCAGTTCGTCGCCGACGGTGGCGCAGCATCGATGCGTGCGCTGCCCACCGGGCAGCCCTCGCCGGATCGGCTGTCCGCAACCGATGTGGTGGCCCGGCTCCGTCGCCGCGGCGGCCGGCTGGTGGCCACCGGCGGCTGCTTCGACCTGCTACACCCCGGGCACCTGAGCCTGCTCAGGCAGGCCCGGGCGTTGGGTGACGCCCTGGTGGTGTGCGTCAACTCCGACGAGTCGGTACGCCGTCGCAAGGGCCCCAGCCGGCCGATCGTGCCCGCAGCCGACCGGATCGCGCTGCTCGAGGCGCTGGAGCCGGTCGACGCAGTGATCATGTTTGCCGAGGACACCCCTGCGGTGCTGCTCGAGACGCTGCGGCCGGACGTGTGGGTCAAGGGTGGCGACTACACCATCAGTGACCTGCCCGAGGCGCCGGTACTGCGCCGCCACGGTGCCCAGATCGTGATCATCCCGCTGGTCAGCGGCTACTCGACGAGCCGGATCGTCGCTGCCATACCGACCGCGCGGCGCCCGGGCAACCAGCGCCGGAGAAAGGAGAAGGTATGAGGCCGCTAGGCAATGTGCTGATCACCGGGGGTGCCTCGGGGCTCGGCGCCGCCACCGTCGAGGCCGTGCTCGCCGCTGGCGGCCGCCCGCTGGTTCTCGACCGCAACGCTCCCTCGCTCGATGTGGATCACGTGCAGGCCGACCTGGCCGACCGGGTCGCCACCGAGAATGCCGTCGCGGCGCTGGTGGCGGCGGCCGGCAACCAGCTGCAGGCGGTGTTCACCGCCGCCGGGATCGACTCCTGCGGTCCGTTCGGTGAGGTACCCGCCGACGAATGGGAGCGGGTGGTTGCGGTCAACTTGCTGGGCACCGCCAGGGTGGTGCGGGCCGCGTTGCCGCACCTCGAGCGCTCCCGCGGGACGGTGGTGACCTGCTCGTCCACGCTGGGCCTGCGGGTTTTTCCCGACGCGACGGCGTACTGCGCCGCCAAGTTCGGCGTGATCGGCTTCACCCGGGCGCTGGCCGCTGAGACCGCCGGGCGGATCGGAGTGACCCTGCTGATCCCCGGCGGCATGCACACGCCGTTCTTCGACGGCCGCGATGAGCAGTACAAACCGCCGCCAGACGCCAAACTCAACCGTCCCCAGGACGTGGCAGCGGCGGTGATCCACGCGCTGCGCCAACCACCTGGATGCGAGGTGCGGGAGATGGTGGTCTGCTCCTCGCACGAGTCCTCCTGGCCGTGAGCGGTCCTACCGTGCTGGTGCTGCGCGCACTAGGCCTGGGTGACCTGCTGACCGCGGTTCCGGCGCTGCGGGGTCTGCGATCCGCCTACCCCGATCACCGGTTGGTGCTTGCCGCCCCGGCACCGCTGCGGGAGCTGGCCATCCTCATCGCAGCCGTGGACGACCTGCTTCCGACCGCGCAGCTGGGTGCGCTGCCCTGGCGCGAGCCACCCCCGGCCGTTGCGGTGAACCTGCATGGACGGGGACCGCAGAGCACCGCCGCCCTGCGCGCGCTGCAACCCGCCGTCCTGATCAGCCACGGCCATCAGGGCCCGAATTGGGACGACGACCTGCATGAGGTGCACCGGTGGTGCCGGCTGCTGGAGTACTTCGGCATCCCCACCGACCCGGCCGACCTCACGCTAAGTCGTCCTCAGGCACCGAGCCCGGCACCAGGAGCGGTCATCGTGCATCCCGGCTGCGCGTTCGCCGCCCGGCGCTGGCCGGTTGCACGGTATGCCGCGGTAGCTCGCGGGTTCGCCAGCCGCGGGCGGCGGGTGGTGGTGACCGGCAGCGCAGCCGAGGAGTCACTAGCAGCGCAGGTCGCAGCCGCGGCTGGCTTACCCGACGACGCCGTGCTCGCTGGTCGCACGACGCTGTCGCAGCTCGCCGCCCTGGTCGCCGAGGCGGCTCTGCTCATCTGCGGGGACACCGGCATCGCCCACCTCGCCACCGCCTTCGGCACGCCGTCGGTTGTCCTGTTCGGTCCGGTGTCCCCGCGACACTGGGGCCCGCCTCCGGACCGTCCGCAGCACGTCGCGCTGTGGGCCGGCGCCACCGGCGACACCTTCGCAGACCGCCCCGACCCCGGCCTGCTCCGCATCAGCACCGCTGACGTCATCGCCGCGACAGCTCGGCTGGATAGCCATTCGGTGCCGAATGGCGCAGTTCTCTAGGCTCAGGAGCGTCATTCGGCTCCGAATGGCGACGGGCGGTGATCGTGATAGAGAAAGTGCTGGCGCGCGGGG
Organism: Pseudonocardiaceae bacterium; assembly: GCA_025924655.1. Taxonomy (GTDB): domain Bacteria; phylum Actinomycetota; class Actinomycetes; order Mycobacteriales; family Pseudonocardiaceae. Next base: position 6,148 of record JAICHZ010000088.1, read on the forward strand.
TGGCCAGCGTGGAGGCGTTCTGCGACCCTCCCGACGCGGTGCTGTATCCAGGGGAAGCGGAGCTGATCGCCCGCGCGGTGGACAAGCGGCGCCGCGAGTTCTGCACGGTCCGGCACTGCGCTCGGCAGGCGCTGCGTCAGCTCGGCCTGCCCCCCGCACCGGTGCTCCGCGGTGAGCGCGGAGAGCCCAAGTGGCCAGCAGGTGTCGTGGGCAGCATGACCCACTGCGCGGGTTATCGAGCCGCCGCCGTCGCCCACAGCTGCGACTTCAGCGCGGTCGGCATCGATGCTGAACCGCACGAACCCCTGCCGGCAGGGGTACTGGGGGTCATCGCTGTCGATGAGGAGCACCAGCACCTATCTGAGCTGGCCGCTGCAGATCCGGCGACATGCTGGGACCGGATCCTGTTCTGCGCCAAAGAGACGGTGTACAAGACGTGGTTCCCGCTGACCCGCCGGTGGCTGGGGTTCGAGGATGCTGCCGTCACCATCAACCCCAGCACGACCGATCCCGAACAAGGCTGCTTCTCCGCGCGCCTGCTGGTAGCCGGGCCCACGATCACCGGTCACCCCCTGACCCGATTTGATGGTCGCTGGCTACGTAGCGAGGATCTGGTGATCACGACCGTCACACTGCCAGCCCGAACGCCGAGCTTGATCGTCAAAAAGTGAGCCGTGGCTGTGCGAATCTGCACTGCCAGGGCGCATTTTCGACGATCTCCGTCGCGGCTACCAGACAACCCCGATTCGACATCCGGTGTTCATCAGCCGTTTCGCTTGGTCTGCGAGGCTCCACGCGCCTAACCCCTCCCACCACGAAGGGCTCGACATGGACGTCATCGTCCTGGTCGTGATCATCACCGCGTTGTTCTTTGACTTCACCAATGGCTTCCACGACACCGCCAACGCCATGGCGACGTCGATCGCCACCGGCGCGCTGAAGCCGAGGGTCGCCGTTGCCATTTCGGGTGTGCTCAACCTCGCCGGTGCGTTTCTGTCGGTGACTGTCGCCAAGACGATTTCCAGCGGGCTGGTCGACGACACCAAGATCACTCCGGTGGTGATCTTCGGTGGTCTGATCGGGGCCATCTTGTGGAACTTGCTGACCTGGCTTGTCGGGCTGCCGTCCAGCTCGTCGTACGCGCTGGTGGGCGGTTTGATCGGGGCCACCTGGGTAGCCGCGGGCGGCGATGCGGTGCACTTCGCCTCGGTGCTGTCCAAGATCTTGGTCCCAATGGTGCTGGCGCCGGTGGTCGCCGGTGTGGTCGCGCTGGTCGGCACCTACCTCGCGTACCGGATCACCGCGGGAGCCGACCGAGACGCGGTGGGCCGCGGCTTCAAAGCCGGTCAGGTGATCTCGGCCTCGATGGTCTCGCTGGCCCACGGCACCAACGACGCGCAGAAAACGATGGGTGTCATCACCCTGACGTTGATCACCGCCGGGATGCTGCGAGCCGGCTCCGCACCGCCGTTCTGGGTAATCCTCATGGCCGGGCTGGCTATCGCCCTGGGCACCTACCTAGGTGGCTGGCGGATCATCCGAACGCTCGGCAAGCGGGTCACCGAGATCGAGACACCGCAGGGTTTCGCCGCCGAGACAGCCAGCACCGGTGTCATCCTGGTCTCCGCGCAGCTCGGGTTCCCGCTGTCGACCACCATGGTGGTATCGGGCGCGATCTTCGGGGTGGGGACCGGCCGTCGGCTGGCTTCGGTGCGGTGGGGCCTGGCCGGCCAGATGTTGACCGCCTGGCTGTTGACGTTGCCGTCCGCGGCCATCGTCGGTGCTCTGGCGGCCCGGGTGGCCCAGACCGGGACCACCGGGACGGTGGTCGTCGGTGTGGTCGGTACGGCCATCGCAGGCGGTATCTACGCGCTGTCCCGGCGTCAGCCGGTGGGTCCGAACAACGTCAACGACGTGCCCGCGAGGCGGCTACAGCCCGCTGGGGCGCAGGTCTGAGGGGGGGCGGATGGACATCGACTGGGGTGCCCTCGGTGAGGTCTTCGTTGTCTCGTTCGGAGCCGCCATCGCGGTGATCGTGTTGTTCTCTATGGGCATCAGAGCGCTCGCCGGGCCAGCGACCGATCCGATCTCAGCACCTGGGCAAGCCGCCGGCAACGTGGCTTCCCGACCGGCGCTGGCTGGCCTCTGCTTCCTTGGCTGCGCCCTGGTGGTGGGCTACGGGCTGTACCTGATCATCATCAAATGACCGTGCGCTAAGGTTTCGGGCCTCCTACTGACCAACGGAGGGTGGTAAGCGCATGCTCGGCGCGCTCGAAGTGCCCGATCGCGGTGACGTCGTCGACGACCTCGATGAGCTGGCGAGCCGACAGTGATCGAGCAGAACCAGTTCGCCGTCGAACCATGGGCTGTCCGGGAGAACCGCCTGGATCTGGCCACCATGGGACAGACAGAATCGGTTTTCGCACTGGCCAACGGGCACATCGGGCTGCGCGGAAACCTTGACGAGGGTGATCCGCACGCGCTACCCGGCAGCTACCTCAACTCCTTCTATGAGCTGAGGCCGCTGCCCTACCCCGAGGGCGGCTACGGCTACCCTGAGTCCGGGCAGACGATCGTCAACGTCACCAACGGTAAGTTGATCCGGCTGCTGGTCGACGACGAGCCGTTTGACGTTCGATACGGGGAACTGCGCTCGCACGAACGGGTGCTCGATCTGCGAGCCGGGATGCTGCGCCGTCGCGTGGAGTGGGTGTCCCCCGCGGGTAAGGCGGTGCGGGTCGCCTCGCAGCGGATGGTGTCGCTGGTCCAACGAGCTGTCGTCACGATTCACTACGAGGTCGAGCCGGTCGACCAGCCGGTCCTGCTGGTCGTGCAGTCTGAGCTGTTCGCCAACGAACAGCTGCCCGTCACCACCCACGATCCGCGGGTGGCGGCGGCGCTGTCCGAACCGCTGGTCGCCGAGCAGCACCGATGCAACGACACCGGCGCCACGCTGCTACACAGCACTCGCCGTTCTGGCTTGCGGATGGCCGCGGCGATGGACCATGAGGTGATCGGACCGTCGCGGACGGAGTTTGAGTCGTCAGCGACCGAACACGTCGGTCGCACCACGGTGATCTGCCGGCTGCAACCCGGTCAGCGGCTTCGGGTGGTGAAGTACCTCGCCTACGGCTGGTCCTCGCAACGGTCGATCCCAGCGCTCAACGACCAGGTCAGGGCGGCGCTGGCGGCGGCGCGCTACACCGGTTGGACCGGGCTGACCACCGAACAGCGCGGCTACCTCGACAACTTTTGGGCCACCGCCGACGTGGAGGTCGACGGCAACTCGCAGCTTCAGCAGGCGGTCCGGTTCGGGTTGTTCCACGTGCTGCAGGCCGGGGCGCGCGCCGAGGGCCGAGGGATCGCGGCCAAGGGCCTGACCGGCCCTGGATACGACGGCCATACCTTCTGGGACACCGAGACGTTCGTATTGCCATTGCTCAGCCACACGGTGCCGGACGCGGCTGCCGACGTACTTTGCTGGCGCCAGCAGACCCTGCCACTGGCGGTCGAGCGGGCCGGCCAGCTCGGCCTGGCCGGGGCGGCTTTTCCGTGGCGCACGATCCGTGGCCAGGAATGCTCCGGATACTGGCCCGCGGGTACTGCGGCCTTCCACATCAACGCCGACATCGCCGACGCGGCGATCCGCCATGTGACCGCCACTGGCGACGCCGCTTTTGAGCGCGATATCGCGCTGGAGCTACTGGTGCAGACGGCACGGCTGTGGCGCTCGTTGGGCCATCATGACCTGGAGGGTCGCTTCCGCATCGACGGTGTCACCGGGCCCGACGAGTACAGCGCGGTGGCCGACAACAACATCTACACCAACCTGATGGCGCAGCGGAACCTGCGGGCGGCCGCAGACGCCGTGGGGCGGCACTTGGAGCAGGCGGCCGCTCTGGGCGTCGACGCTGAGGAAGCTGCGTCCTGGCGTGACGCGGCGGCTGAAATGGTGGTGCCCTACGACGCCAAGCTCGGCGTGCACCCGCAGGCTGAGGGGTTCACCGAGCACGCGATGTGGGACTTCGCCGGCACCGCGCCGGATCAATATCCGCTGCTGTTGCACTTTCCCTACTTCGACCTGTACCGCAAACAGGTGGTGAAGCAGGCCGACCTGGTGTTGGCCATGCACCTGTGCCCGGAGGCGTTCACCGACGAGCAGAAGGCGCGTAACTTCGCCTACTACGAGCGGATCACCGTCCGTGACTCATCCCTGTCAGCTGCGACCCAAGCCGTGCTGGCGGTAGAAACCGGACATCTCGACCTCGGCTATGACTACCTCTGCGAGACCGCGCTGATGGATCTGGCTGATCTGGCGCACAACACCAGCAATGGCCTGCACATCGCGTCGCTGGCCGGCGGCTGGTCTGCGCTGGTGGCCGGGTTCGGCGGGCTGCGTCATCTCGATGACGGCGGCTTGGCGTTCGCCCCCCGGTTGCCAGAGACACTGACCAGAATCACTTTCCGGTTGCGTTGGCGCGGTCGACGGCTGCGGGTGAAGATCACTCCCGGGCACACGGAGTACGAGCTTCTCGAGGGCGCCGGGCTGGAACTGCGGCACCACGGGCAGCTCATCACGGTCACGATGGACGCACCGGTCGTGCAGATGATCCCCCCGATCCGGTCGACGGATCACGTCTCGCAGCCGCAAGGGCGTGAGCCGCTCGCTCGCCGGTTGCCTGGCGAGGCGGCCAGTTAGCTAACTCCGGGGATCTCGGCCACCAGGGTGCGCAACCGCTGATCGCCCAGCCACGCCCGCGGACCGACGTGCTGCACCCGCAGGGAGGCCACCGCGATACCGAAGCTCAAGGCGCGCTCCGGGGCGGTCACTCCGCGGGCGCGGGCGAAGGCGACCGCGCCATGCAGCACGTCGCCGGCGCCCACGGTGTCCCGGACGGCGACCCGCGGCACCACCAGGGCCCCACTGTCTTGCCGCGTCCACCAACGCACCGGCGAGGCACCCGCTGTGATCGCCACCAGGCGAGCGCCGTCGGCCAGCAGCGCCGCTGCCGCTGCGTCGGATCGGTCAGGGTCGGCGGCGAAGTTGGCCGAGCACACCACGGCGTCGGCGAGCGGCACCAGCTCGGTGTACACCGGCTTGGGACTGCCGCAATCCAGCACCACCGGAATTTCGAGGGTCTGGGCGGCGCATGCGGCGGCCACGGCGAGCTCGGGATGGTGCCCGTCGATCAGCACGACGTCGCTGTCCCCGACCAGCGCTGGCAGGTCGGCGGGTGGCGCAGCGGTCAGGTCCTCGGCATTGCGGGAGACCACCGACCGTTGCCCGGTGTCATCGACCACGGTGATCGCCGAGATACACAGATCGGTTCCGGCTGCCCAGGCGTCGACGATGCGCACGCCGGCGCCGTTGAGCTCCGCCGCCGCCAACCGGGCGACCGGGCCGGGCCCCAGCGCGGACAGCAGCACGCTACGCCCGCCCAGCGCACCGAACGTGACGGCGGCGACCGCGGCCGGTCCCCCGGCGGCCATGTCGCTGCGCTGCGCAACCACCTTCTCGTTCACCCCAGGCCGCCGCCCCACCCGCTGCACCAGGTCCAACGTCGCAAGCCCCACAAACAACCCCCGCGCCGCCATCACCCCAGCAAACCTCGCCCCGCATTGAGCGGGCTCAGCGGGGTTACCGGGCCCGCATTAGCCACGCTCAGCCCGCTGAAAGCGGGGTGGGCGACTAACGTCGCGGAGGTGCGGTTCTTGGAGGGGTGCCGGGTCGGTTATGAGCTGACGTATGACGATGTTTTTGTGCTGCCGGCGCTCTCGGGGGTGGTGTCCCGGTTCGATGCGGACCTGTCCACGGTGGATGGGTCAGGGACCACTATTCCGCTGGTGGTCGCCAACATGACCGCGGTAGCGGGGCGCCGGATGGCTGAGACGGTGGCCCGTCGTGGCGGGCTGGTGGTGCTGCCCCAGGACCTGGACCCGGCGGTCGTCGCCGAGACAGTGTCGTGGGTGAAGTCGCGGCACCTGGTGCTGGACACCGCGCTCACGCTGGGCCCGCAGGACGCCGTCGCTGACGCGATCAACCTGCTGCCCAAGCGGGCCCACCGGGCCGCGGTGGTGCTCGATGACGCCGGCCGCCCGATCGGGCTGGTCACCGAGGCCGAGCTGAGTGGAGTGGACCGGTTTACCCGGCTGGTCGATGTGGCGCAGACCGACCTGGTGGCCGTATCCGCCGACACCGAACCGCGCAAGATCTTCGACCAGCTGCATCACCGCCGCCAGGAGATAGGGCTCGCAGTGGACTCCACCGGCCGACTAATCGGGGTGCTGACCCGCACTGCAGCGTTGCGTGCCGAGCTGTACCGCCCTGCGTGTGATGCCGGCGGCAGCCTGCGCGTAGCCGCGGCGTTCGGCATCAACGGCGATGTCAC
>JAICHZ010000089.1 GCA_025924655.1 Pseudonocardiaceae bacterium
AGTCCCGTCAGCGCGCAGTACCCGGTGCCACGGCAGGTCGTCGCCGTCCTCGGCGAGGATGCGACCGACGAGCCGGGCCCGGCCCGGGAGCCCGGCGCGGGCAGCGACCTGTCCGTAAGCGAGTACTGAGCCCGCCGGGATAGCGGCTACCACGGCGCGTACCCGTTCCACGTCGTCGACGTTCATCGCTAGCATCCTCCCGCACCGCGGACTGTCGGAGTGGCGTGGTTGCATGCGCTCCGTGCCCGTCCTGGTTCGTTCCGTTACCGCCACCGCGCAGGCGGCCGTCTGGAGTCTCGACGCCCGCCGGGTGCTGGAACACGCTGGCGGGCCGCTGCGGGTGCTGGGCGGCCCGGGTACCGGCAAGACCACTCTGGTGGCGCACACCGTGGCGGATCGGGTGCTTCGGGGGGTGGACCCCGAGCGGGTGCTGGTACTGACCTCCAGCCGCCGGGCTGCCGCCGACTTGCGGGATCGCATCGTCGAGCGTCTCGTGTCGCACGGAGTGACGCCGACTGTGCGGGAACTACTGGTGCGCACCGTGCACTCCTACGCCTTCGCCGTGCTGCGCCTGCAGGCGCAGCTGCAGGATCTGCCGCCGCCCCGGTTGCTGTCTGGCCCCGATCAGGACGTGGTGATCCGGGAGTTGCTGGCAGGCCAGCGTGCGGTTGGCGGCCGAGGCTGGCCGGCGCGGCTCCGACCGGCGCTGGGCTTGCCGGCCTTTGCCGCTGAGCTGCGGGATCTGCTGATGCGCGCCGCGGAGCGCGGGCTCGCGCCCGAGGACCTCATCGCGCTGGGCCGCACCACGGGGCGCGACGAATGGGTGGCGGCCGGGCGCTGTTTCCGCACCTACGAACAGGTGATGCTGCTGCGTGGGTCGGTGGGTACCGCCGCCCCGCAGGCCACCGCGCCCGCGCTGGACGCCGCTGAGCTGGTGTCCGCGGCGCTGCTGGTGCTCGACACCGACGCCGAGGTGATGCGTCGGGAATCCGACCGGGTGCGTCACCTGATCGTCGACGATGCCCAGCACCTCGACCCGTTGCAGGCCGCGTTGGTGACCCGGCTCGGTGCGGGTGCCCAGGAGCTGCTGCTGTTCGGCGATCCTGACCAGACGGTCTTCTCCTTCCGTGGCGCGGACCCCGGCTTGCTCACCACCGGCGGTCCCGCGGTCATCCGGCTGTCCATCGATCACCGGATGGCTCCGGCGGTCCGGGCTGCGGTGTCCCGGCTCGCCAGCCGGCTGCCGGGCCCACGCGGAGACCTGCGTGGGCCGGTGCGGGAGCAGCCTGGCGGGGAGGTCGCCGTTCGGGTCTTCGGCTCCGCCGCGACCGAGGCGTCCTGGGTCGCCAACCAGCTCCGCCGCGCCCATCTGCTCGACGGTGTGCCCTGGTCGGACATGGCGGTACTGGTGCGCTCGACCGCACGGGCGCTGCCGGTGCTGCGCCGTGCGCTGCTTGCGGCGGGCGTGCCAGTGGCGGCGCCGCGCGAGGAGCTGCCGGTGGCCCGTCAAGGCGCGGTGCTACCGATGCTGGCGGTGTTGCGCTGCGCGGTACAACCAGGCGCCCTTGACGAGGAAACCGCGGCTGCGCTGCTGACCTCCCCGCTGGGCGGAGCCGACCCGCTGGCATTGCGCCGGCTGCGCCGGGAGCTGCGCCGCAGCGAGCTCGTCGCCGGGGATGTGCGGGCCAGTGGCGCGCTGCTGGTCGACCTGCTGCGCCCGGACCGCGAGCCGGATATAAGCACGCTGGACGGGCTCGACGAGCACACTGCGGCGCCGGCCGCAAGGCTGGCCGGCCTACTCACCGCCACCGCGGCGGCCGCCCGGCGCGGGGACAGCGCGGAGGAAGTGCTGTGGCAGTTGTGGCAGGCCAGTGGGCTCGCGCAGCGTTGGGCAGCCATCGCGGCGCGCGGCGGCACGGCCGGTGCGCAGGCTGACCGGGACCTCGACGCGGTGGTCGCGTTGTTCGACGCCGCCGCCCGGTATGCCGATCGGCTACCCGGCGCAGATGGTGGTCCGGCTGGCGTGCTCGGCTTCTGTGACTACCTCACAGACCAGCAGATACCCGGTGACTCGCTGGCTGCCCGGTCGCCACAGGGGGAGTCGGTCACCGTGGCGACCGTGCATGCCGCAGCCGGCCGGGAGTGGTCACTCGTCGCGGTCCCGGGGGTGCAGGAGGGCAGTTGGCCGGATCTGCGGCGGCGCGGTTCCCTGCTCGGCGTGGAACATCTGGTCGACGTCACCGCGGGCGTCGAATCCACCACGGTCTCGCGCACCGCGCCGCTGCTGGCCGAGGAACGGCGGCTGCTGCTGGTGGCCGCCAGCCGAGCGCGGCACAGGTTACTGGTCAGCGCGGTCCGCGGAGAAGACGAACAGCCGTCTCGGTTTCTCGACGAGCTCGAGGGCACCGATGCGTCGACGCACGAGCGACCGGTGCAACCCCGGGAACGCGGGCTGATCCTGCCTGAGCTCGTCGCGGAGCTACGCCGCGTGTGCTGTGATCCCGCCGAGGACAGCGTGCGGCGGGGCAGCGCTGCGGCCGGTTTGGCGCAGCTCGCGCATGCCGGGGTAGCTGGCGCGCACCCCGACGTTTGGTATGGGTTAGCACCGTTGTCGACTGATGCCCCGCTGCGGATGCCGGGTGAGCCGGCCCGGGTGTCACCGTCGCTGGTGGAGCTGGTGTCGAGCTGCCCCTTGCGCTGGTTGCTTACCCGGCACGGTGGCGAGGACGTCCGGGCGCTGCCCGCGGTCACCGGATCGCTGGTGCACAGGTTAGTCCAGGCTGCGGCGGCCGGTGCGAGCGATCAGCAGCTGGAGCTAGCGCTGAATCAGGCTTGGACCGGCGTCGATGCGGGTGCCCCGTGGTACTCCCGCGCCGAGCAGCAGCGGGTTCGCCAGATGGTCGCAATCTTCCGCGACTGGTGGAATGCGAGCCGTGGTGAGCTCACCGAAGTCGGTTGTGAGCAGGCGTTCGAAGTGCAGATCCCCCCTACGCCCGGCGCTGCTGACGACACAGCGGTGCTGCTTCAGGGAAGGGTGGACCGGTTGGAGCGCGACCGTCACGGCCGTCCAGTAATCGTCGACGTGAAAACCAGCAAGGTCCCGATCAGCAAAGAGGCCGCGCAGGGCCACCCGCAGCTGGCCGTCTACCAGCTTGCCGCCGCTCATGGTGCCTTCGCAGAACACGGCCTGCCCACCGAGCCTGGCGGGGCCTGCATCGTGGCGGTCTCGGCGCGAAACGCCGCATCGGTGCAGCGCGATCAACGGCCGTTGGATCCGGCGGCGGTGGCGCGCTGGCACGACGTCGTGCACGAAGCCGCTCGGCGCACCGCGGGTCCGGAGTTCCTCGCGGTCGACAACGGCGACTGCGCGCGGTGTCCTTCGAAGATCGCCTGCCCGCTGCACGACTCCGGTCGGCAGGTCACCCAATGACGATGGTGCACACCTGCATCGAGCCCGCGGAGCTGGCCGCGGAACTCGGGATCGCGCCTCCTACCGCAGAGCAGGCTGCTGTCATCGCCGCCGACCCGGTGGGTCCCACGCTCGTGGTCGCCGGTGCTGGCTCGGGCAAGACCGAGACGATGGCGGCCCGAGTGGTATGGCTGGTCGCCAACGGATACGTCACCCCGGATTGCGTCCTCGGCCTGACGTTCACCCGCAAGGCGGCCCAGCAGCTCGCCGAGCGGGTCCGGGCCCGGCTGCGCCGGCTCGCCGGTTCGGCGGTGCTGGATCGACTCGACGCCACCGGGCAGCGCAGGGCTGCGGTGCTGGCCGGTGAGGCCACCGTGCTGACCTACCACGCTTACGCCGGCCGGCTGGTCGCTGAGCATGCGCTGCGGCTGCCTACCGATCCGGGGGCTCGGCTGCTCACTGAGACCGGCGCGTGGCAGCTTGCGCACCGGGTCACCGCCGGCTGGGAGTGGGACCTCGACCTCGAAGGGAAGGTGCCGCACACGGTCACCGGTTGGGTCCTCGGACTGGCTGGACAGCTTGCTGAGCACTTGTGCGAGCCGGAGCAGCTGAGGGAATCCACCGAGGCGATCATCACGGCACTGGTCTCGGCTTCGCCGACGCCACGCCAGCGAGGCCCGCTGCGCGCCGATCTCAAGCCGGTGGTATCTAGCCAGCGGTGCCGGCTGGCGATACTGCCGCTGGTCGAGCGCTACACCGAGCTCAAGCGGCGCGAGGCCGTTCTCGACTTCGGCGATCAGATGGGCATCGCGGCCAAGCTGGCACGCGACCATCCGGAGGTCGGCGCGAGCGAGCGGGCTCGCTTCGGCGCCGTGCTGCTCGACGAATACCAAGACACCGGGCATGCCCAGCGGGTGCTGCTGCGGTCATTGTTCGGCAGCGTGGCAACGCCAGCGCGCGCGATCCCAGTCACCGCGGTCGGCGACCCTTGCCAGTCGATCTATGGTTGGCGCGGTGCCTCAGCGGCCAACCTGCCCCGGTTCACTGCTGACTTTCCCCGCGGCGACGGGACTTCCGCGGTCACGCGCGGGCTGCTCACCAGCTTCCGCAATCCCCCAGAGGTGCTTGCGGTGGCTAACGCGATCTCCGGCGAGCTTCGCGGCGGCCCGGTGCGCGTCGGCGAGTTGCGCTGCCGGGACGGTGCCGAATCCGGCGAAATTCGCTGTGCGCTGCTGCCCGACGTCCGTACCGAGGTGGACTGGGTTGCCGGCGCCATCGCCGACCGCTGGCACTCGCCAGCGCCGCGCAGCTCGGCGTTGGGTGCCCGTGGCCCCCTGACCGCCGCGGTGCTGGTGCGCCGCCGCGCGGACATGGCGGCGTTGGCTGCCGCATTGCGTGCGCGTGATGTTCCTGTCGAGGTGGTGGGCTTGGGCGGGTTGCTGGCTACGCCGGAGGTCCGCGACCTGGTGAGTGTGCTGCGGTTGCTCGTCGATCCGCTGGCCGGCACCGCTGCGGCGCGGCTGCTGGCCGGTGCACGGTGGCGGCTCGGCGCGGCGGATCTGGCCGCTCTGTGGCGTCGTGCCCGAGAGCTGACGATGGATCACTGGACTCCGTCGGGCCAAGGCACCGGGGACGCGGGCAGTGCCGCGGAGCAGGTGCTGGCTGCCTTACCGGGCGAGCTACCTGGGGAAGCCGCCGACCAGGCGGGGTTGGTCGATGCGCTGGACTCGCCCGGCGATCCGGCCCGGTACTCCGAGCGAGGCTACCGACGGCTGTGCACTCTGGCCGCCGAGCTGCGCGCGCTGCGTCGCCGTGTCACGCAGCCGTTGACCGACCTGGTCGCCGACGTCGAACGGACCCTGCTTCTCGATATCGAGACGCTGGCCCGCCTCGGTCCCGCCGGCCGGGCTCATCTGGACACCTTCGCCGGAGTGGTCGCGGAATTCGCTGCGGCCAGCCCGCTGGCCGGCCTGCCCGCGCTGTTGGACTACCTGGCCACCGCAGAGGAAGCCGAAGACGGTCTTGCGCCGGGTGAGGTCGAGGTCGCCCACGACCGCGTGCAGATCCTCACCGTGCACGCGGCCAAGGGCCTGGAATGGCAGCTGGTAGCCGTCCCGCACCTGGTGGATGGGGTGTTCCCGGCAGCCAAGAAGAGTTCGTCGTGGCTGCGGACGGTCACCGAGCTGCCGGTGACGCTGCGGGGCGACCGGGCCGACCTCCCCGACCTGGCACTGCCCACTGGTGCTGATCAGAAGGAGCTCGCCGGGACCGTCGCGGACCACGAGGCGGCCTTCGACACCCGCAGGCTGACCGAGGAGCGCCGGCTGATGTATGTAGCGCTGACCCGTGCAGAGCAGACCTTGCTGGTCAGTGGCCACCATTGGGGCGAGGCCGGCAGCGCACCCCGGTCGCCATCGCAGTTCCTGTTGGAGATTCGCGACGTCGACCAGTGTGTGATCGATCAATGGGCCGAGGCCCCCGCAGAGGGCGAGGCGAACCCGCTGGATACCGCACCGCGGTGCGCGCCGACACCGATTGACCCGCTGGGCTCGCGGCGCGACGCCGTCGCTGAGGGCGCCCAGCTGGTGCACGACGCGCTGGCGTCCGCCAACTCCGATCGGCACTCACCAGCCCGCAGCGCAGCGGGTTGGCAGCGCGAGATCGACGTGTTGCTCGCGGAGCGGGCTGCCCACCGCGCTGCGCAACACGTCGTACTGCCCGCACACCTGTCGGTGAGCCAGCTCGTGGAGCTCGCCGCAGACTCAGTGGCGCTGGCCGCTCGACTGCGCAGGCCGCTGCCGTTCGCACCGAACCCGATGGCTCGCCGCGGTACCGCCTTTCACGTGTGGCTGGAACGCCGGTTCGGTTGCACTCGGCTGATCGATCACGACGAGTTGCCCGGCGCTGCCGATGAGGGCGCCGCCCCGAATGCCGAACTCGAATTGCTCCAGGCCGCTTTCCTCGCCAGCGAATGGGCGCCACGTTGCCCGCACGACGTCGAGGTGCCCTTCGAGACGGTGTTGGACGGGGTGGGCGTGCGGGGTCGGATGGATGCGGTGTTCGCCGACGCCGATGGCGGCTGGACAGTGGTCGACTGGAAGACCGGTATGGTGCCCGATGAGACGACGCTGCGTGCGGTGAGCGTGCAGCTTGCCGCCTACCGGCTGGCCTGGTCGGCGCTGTCCGGTGCGCCGCTGGAACGGGTACGAGCGGCATTTCACTATGTACGTGACAACCGAACGTTGCAACCCGCGGACCTGCTCGACGCCGACGGATTACGCGACCTGTTGCGCAGCATCCCATCGGCTCCCCGGGCGCGCCCTGACGGCGTAGTGCCGTGTCGGTAACCGGTGCCCGCGATCTCCGTAAAAGGTGGCCACTGGCTAGGTGTTGAAAAGCGACTCCGCTGCTAGGTAGTCGACCTGGGGGATTTACGTGCGACTACGAATTGCCGTATGACGTCACTTCTCGGCAAGGTATGGGGTGCTGAATCGGTAATTGTCGCCGATGACGTGGGTTGACTGTGCCCGGGCGACCGGGACTTACCTTTCTGAGGAGGACTTGATGTCTGATGCACTGAGCTTTGCGGAGATCGACGGCCAGCATGTGGAGCTGCTGCCGGCCCGCACCGTCCTGTCAATGGTGAGCACCCCTGCAGGTCCCAAGGGCGGCGACGCCGGCAACGGCGGACCGGGTGGCAAGGGCGGACCGGCCGGCACCGGCGGCGTCGGCGGCGCGGGCACCGGCAAGGCCGCGATCTTTGGCAACTGGTTCTACGTCGAGGATGGCAACGTGTACAACCAGGCGACCGGTGGCGAAGGCGGCGTCGGTGGCGCGGCCGACAGCTCGGCCGATGGTGGTGCTGCCACTGGTGGTGCTGGCGCGTCCAGGGGCTGAGTCGGGCAACTTTGTTTTCCAGCGATCAGCGTCGTCGCTTGGCCTAGGATTTCGGCGGTAGAGGCGGCCGCATGGTCCGCCCCTACCGGCCTGCAGTGTTCGTAGTTCGTGTCGGCGTGGATGTACGGCGAAAGCCGTTGATATTACAGATCCGTAAGAATTTGCTCGCTGTCAAGGTCGCATTATTTAGGTAGTCCACTGGGGTGAGTTACGTGTGACTACTGATTGCCTCATAACCTGCATGCGGGCAAAGTTGGTCGTGCCGAATCGGTAATGCCGCCGATGAAGCATTGTCGTCCCGGGGACTGCCGGGACCACCTTTCCTAGGAGGATTAGATGTCTGACGCATTGAGCTTTGCTGAGATCGACAGCCAGCGCGTGGAGTTGCTGCCGGCTCGGACCGTGCTGTCGCTGTTCAACACCATGGGCGGCAGCGACCGTGGCGGCAACGGTGGTACCGGTGGCGCTGGCGGCCAGGGCCGCGGCGGCATCGGCGTCAACCTGTTGAACATCGACCTGTTCGGTGACCAGACCAACAGCGCCGGTGACGGAGTCGGTGGAGCGGGCGGCCACGCCAATGGCGGCGCCGGTGGAGCCCAAAACAGCTGATTCGAGCCGGTAACGCCGGCTATCCAGGGGAAATAGTCGGCGATTGCGGTTTCTGGATGAGCGCGGCGGTTTCTGGGAGGGGTGGCCGCATCGTGGCCACCCCTCCCATCCGCTTACCGGGTTCCTGGTGGCCCTCCCCGCTGGTACTCCAGCCGTAGATCGTGATCTTGTGGCGTCGTGCCATAGGTAGGCGCTGTCCTGAGTTCTCCGTAGACCTCGGTCCTGACTACGTATTCGAGAAGCGTTGCGGTTCTACGTAGTAAGCCGGGAGGAGTTACGTGTGACTACTGATTGCTACGCCGGTTACTGGGCGGCAAGGTATCAATTACCGAATCGGTACTGCCACCGATGAAGTGTTCAGGCCCGGCTCAACCGGGACCACCTTTCCTAGGAGGATTTAGATGTCTGACGCACTGAGCTTTGCTGAGATCGACGGTCAGCACGCGGAGCTGCTGCCGGCCCGTACCGTGATGTCGTTGTTGAGCACTGATGGCGGCAGCAGCCGTGGCGGCAACGGCGGCGACGGCGGCATGGGCGGCAAAGGCCGGGGCGGCCTCGGGCTCAACATCTTGAACATCGACCTGTTCGGCGACCAGACCAACGACGCTGGCAGCGGCTTCGGCGGTGCAGGCGGCGCTGCCGACGGCGGTAACGGTGGCGCACGGGCCAGCTGAGTCGAGCCGGCGCCGTCGGGTGATCACCTGTTCGTGGCAGCGCCGTAGGCTGGGAGGGATGGCCCGATTTGCTGCCATCCCGCCCAAGCTGGCTCCCCGGGCACTGCCAGGGAATATGTCGATTCTCGAGATCGTCGCCACAGGTAGGCTGCCACGAATGGCCTAGGTAGAGAACCCATATGAGTTAGGTACCGCTACTGATTGCCACATCGATCTCGCTGTGGGCAAGGTGTGTAGCGCCGAGTCGGTACTGCCACCGATGCGGTGTACGTAGTCCCGGGGTCGTCGAGAGACCACGGGAGCGCACCTTTCCTAGGAGGATCTATGTCTGATGCAGTGAGCGTGGCCGAGCTCGAGGGGCAGCGCGCGGAACTGCTGCCCGCCCGTACGGTGTTGTCGCTGTTCAGCGCTGCTGGCCGTGGTGGCAACGGCGGTCTGGGTGGTGCCGGTGGTCAGGGCAGGGGTGGTCTCGGCGCCAACCTCATCAACGTCAACTTGCTAGGTGACCAAAGCAACTTCGCCGGTTCTGGTGTCGGTGGCGAGGGTGGCGCTGGTGCCGGCGGTACCGGCGGAGCAGCCTACAGCTGATCGAGCACGTATCGGATACTTGCTTTCGGTAACCGGGCGATTGCTTTGCGGTGTCGGTAGGGGGTGGCCGGGGCATGGCCGCCCCTCCCGCACTGTGATGTGCTGAGCATCGTGGCGGCACCGGGAAAATTAGGTAGCGATCAGCCGCGCGTGCGGCGTCGGGCGTCGGTAGTGTCGACGGCAGTAAGTAATGCAACCCGGGAGCTCTTCCGTGCGGCGGTTGTGACTCGGTCGGTTTGTATTCGACCAGGTTCGATTCGACCAGGTCGCGATTCGGCGAAGGTCGCGATTCGGCGGAGTCGGGTTTCGAGTCGGGGGGAGGGCGTCATCGATACGGAGCGGATTGTTGTTGATTCTGGGAGCGCTGTGGCCACCGTGCCTCGGTTGGCTGACGGGGTCGAGCTGATCGGGGAGTATCAGGGATCGGGGTTTCAAGAGCCTCGCTACATAGTGCGTCGATCCGATGGGCAAGTCATCCAGCTGCCTCGGTTGCTGTATCTGCTGGCGACGAGCATGGATGGTCAGCGGAACCAGGCGCAGGTCGCTGATGTGCTTAGCGCCGAGTTCGGCAAGGTGGTGCAGGCTGAACAGGTGGCGTTTCTGGTGGAGAACCGGTTACGCCCGGCGGGGATCGTGGCGGCTGATCCGGCGGCTGCAGACCCGAAGACGGGACAAGCTGGCGCGGCACCGAAGACGGCGCTGAAGTCTGATCCGTTGTTGGCGTTGAAGTTCCGGGTCGGGATCGTCCCGGAGCGGGCGGTGTGGCGCATCGCCGGGGTCTTCGGTCCGATGTTCTGGCCGCCGGTGATCCTTGCTGCCCTGGCCGGTTTCATCGGCCTGGACGTGCTGATCATTGCCCAAGGCGGGCTGGGACAGATCGTGCCCAGCGCCATTGCGTTGGTATACCAGCCGGCGTTGACCCTGCTGGTGCTGGGGTTGCTCTTGGCCTCGGCGGCATTTCACGAGTGCGGACACGTCAGCGCCTGCCGCTATGGGGGTGCCCGGCCTGGGGTGATGGGCTTTGGGTTGTATCTGGTGTGGCCGGCGCTGTACAGCACAGTTACCGACTCCTACCGGCTGGGCCGGGCCGGGCGGCTGCGCACTGACCTGGGAGGCGTGTATTTCAACGCGGTTTTCATCGCAGGAATGAGCCTGGCTTACCTGTATACCGGGGCACCGTGGCTGTTGGTGGCAATCGTGGCGCTGCATATCGAGACCGCCACGCAGTTCTTGCCGATGATCCGCTTGGATGGCTACTACATCCTTAGTGACCTCATTGGGGTGCCCGATCTGTTCAGTCGGATGGGGCCAGTATTGGCGAGCATCATCCCCGGGCGGCCGACCCATCCGCGGGTGCTGGAACTCAAGCCCTGGGTCCGCCGAACGATCACCCTGTGGGTGCTCATCGTGGTGCCTTACCTGTTGTACTGGCTGGTCGGATTCCTTATCGTGATTCCTCGGGTGTTACCAGTGGTGTGGCACCGGCTTGCCTATTTGATCCACGAAGTGCAGCTGGCGGCGGCGGCCAGTCACGCGGCCGAGGCGGCGTTGGGTGTCGTGCAGATCTTTTTGTTATTGCTACCGTGGGTGGGTTCTTTGCTGATGCTAGGAATGATGGCGAGCCGGCCGGTCAAGTGGCTGTTGACGCGCTGGAGTCCGGCCGCGGTACGGGTCGGGAGGTTGTAGGTGCTGGTCTCGCCGAAGCGTGGCCCTGAATCTGGCCCAGAACGTGGCCGGGATCGGGGCACGGGCTGGTGGACCGTACGGCTGGGGAGGGCGGTGGTGACGTTGGCCGCGGTGGGATCGCTGGCGGGCTGCCTTGGCACATCGACCGGCGGAAGCTCCGGCACGGGCGATACCGGCAGCCCCGGTACGCATAATAGCGCCGGAAATGGTTACGGCGGCAACGGCGGTGACGCCAATGGCACCGGGGGAAATGGGGGTAATGGCGGCAACGGCTACGGCGGATGGGGCGCCAACGGCTATGGTGGCAATGGCGGCCAGGGTGCTGACGGCCGTGATGGTGCAGACGGTGCCAATGGGATAGGTGGAGCCGGCTTCTCTGATTCGGGTGCGGTGGCCGGTTCTGGCCGCCTGACCACCCGGACGATCGATCTGTCCGGCGTCACCTCGGTGGTGGCGGAGGCCAATTTCGTGGTGCACCTGCGGATGGGTCGCCCGGCGCAGGCCACGGTCACGATGGATGACAACTTGGTTGATCGCGTCGCGGCCACCGTCAGCGGTGGCCAGTTACGCCTGGGGATCAAGCCGGGCATGAGCGTCCGAAATGCGGCGTTGTCCGCTGACGTCACGGTGGGCCAGCTCGATCAGCTGGCCACCGCAGGCGCCAGCCGGGTAATGCTGGACCCGACGCTGACTAGCCCGGCGCTGCAGCTGAACATTGCCGGTACCAGCGCAATCACTGGCCCGGTGATGGTCGGTCGGGCGCAGGCGACGGTCTCCGGAGCCGGCACCCTGGCGCTGTCCGGGACAGTTGCGCAGCTACGTTTCAGTGCAGCCGGAGCCAGCCAGCTACCGCTGGTTGATCTCACTGTCCGCGATCTTGACGCGACGCTGTCCGGAGCCAGCCAGGCCACCGTGACGGTCACCGACACGCTCGCCGCAGAGGCCGCAGGTGCCTCGGTGCTCCGTTATCGGGGCAACCCGAGCGTCACCAGCTCCCAGACGTCGGGGATGTCGTCGATAGTGCGGGATTCACCCTAAGTAAGTGACAGTCATTTTAAGTAATCGAATGACCTTGAACAGACTGTCACCGAATGAGCACACACTGTTACCGAGCACGGATCTCGTGATCCATACTCGCGCTAATATCCACATTACATGACGTGTCGCCCATGGCGATTCAGTCACCGTTAGCATATGCTGACCGCAAGGGGTAGTTGGTCAGCTATTGGCGCGACGCGGGGGGGCGTAGCCAATGTGTCAGAGGGGCTGGGGGCGGTCGGCTGTTCGCACCATGCCATCCACTGTGCCTCCGACCAGCGCGAGGTACCGAGCGCGTTGGTCGGGGCAGCTATGAGGACGGATCCGTGGACGCTCACGGGACGTGACCTAGAGTTGCAGTTTATCGCTGAGCGTTTAACTAGTG
>JAICHZ010000090.1 GCA_025924655.1 Pseudonocardiaceae bacterium
CAGGTTCCGGAGCACCTGAAGATCACCTTTCGGGTGTTCGACGGTGACCGCACCCTGGCCCCGGGCAAGGACCTGGAGGCGTTGACCCGCCAAGTGGCGCCGCAGTTGCGGGCCACCCTGTCCGCTGCCG
Source organism: Pseudonocardiaceae bacterium (assembly GCA_025924655.1). Classification (GTDB taxonomy): domain Bacteria; phylum Actinomycetota; class Actinomycetes; order Mycobacteriales; family Pseudonocardiaceae. The sequence goes on from JAICHZ010000090.1 coordinate 131, forward strand.
GGGCGGGGCTGGAACGCCACGGTCTGCGTAGCTGGGACATCGGGACGCTGCCGCAGAGCCACCAGCAGGAGCAGGGCGGTCACCTGGTCACCGCCTACCCGGCGTTGGTGGACGAAGGTGACACCGTCGCCGTCGAGCTGCTGCCCACCGAGGAGGAGCAGCGTCGCGCGATGTGGGCGGGCACCCGCCGGCTGCTGCTACTGGCCGTCCCCGGATTGATCAAGTCAGTGCAGCGCAGCCTCGACCGGCAGGCCAGGCTGGTGCTGGCCCGCAATCCGGACGGCACTACCGAGGCCCTGCTGGCCGATTGCATCGACTGTGCCGCCGACGCGCTGATCGCCGCCTGCGGTGGGCCGCCGCGCGACGAGGCCGGCTTCGCCCTCTTGGCCGACCGCGCTCGCGGTGAGCTCGTTGACGCCGCGCGCGCCGTACTCGCTCACGTGCAGCGGATCCTGACCCAGGCGAACACCGTCGAGACGCGGCTGGCCGTGCTCACCGACCCGGTGTTCGCACCCGCGGTCGCGGACATCCGCGTGCAGCTGGCCGGCTTGCTCGGACCCGGCTTCGTCACCGCGACCGGCGCCCAGCGGCTTCCCGACCTGACCCGTTACCTGCAGGCGATCGTGCGCCGGCTGGACAAGCTGCCCCGCGATCCCGACCGCGACCAGGACTGGATGCATCAAATAGGGGCCGTTGTACGCGCTTACCACGAACTCAGCGCGTGTCAGGAAGCGCAGCGGATCCGCTGGATGATCGAGGAGCTGCGAGTCAGCTACTTCGCCCAGGAGCTGCGCACCCCGTACCCGGTGTCGGACCAACGCATCTACCAGGCGATCGACGAACTGACCGGGCGATGCTTCTGACGTGACGGCGGGAGCGCGATCACTGAGAATCCTCGTCGGCGGTGCGCTGCACTGCGCTCGCAAGCATCAGTGATCAAACGCCGGCGCATCGTGTGCTCAGGCCGACTGGATGAGGCCGATGGTGTTTCCGTCTGCGTCCTTCACCGAGGCGATCAGTTTGCCCCCACCGACATCCTTGACCTCCTGCTGCACGTGTGCTCCGGCGTCGAGGAGCGCCGTCACGCTGGCGTTGATGTCATCCACCTGCCAGTAGCCGACCGGGCCCGTCATGCCCTGGGTATGGCCATGGGGATCCGAGAAGTCGTCGACGCTTCCTCGCCGCCTCGCGCGGCGGCGACTTCGACGCGCTGCTGGCGCTGCTGGACCCGGACGTCGTGCTCCGAGCAGATCGCGCAGCCGTGAATGCGGGCGCTACCAGGGAAGTGCGCGGTGCGACGGCCGTGGCTGGCACCTTCTCCGGGCGTGCCCGGTTCGCCCAGCCGGTGCTCATCAACGGTGCCGCGGGAGCGGTGTGGGCTCCAGGCGGGCGGCCGCGTGTCGTGTTCGGCTTCACGATCATCCGCGGGAAGATCACCGAAATCCACCTGGTCGCTGACGCCGAGCGGCTTCGCCAGCTCGACCTGGCGGTCCTCAACGACTGACGAAGGGCGCCACGATGACCCCGCCACCCCCGCTGCCGCGCGCTGATCGCTCATGATCGCGAGTTGGGAAGATTCAGCCGCGCTGACCGCGGCTCATTCTTCCGAAACTGCGATCATGAATGCGATTAGCGCAGCCGCATGTGCAGCCGTACGGTGGTTCCGGCACCGATCTGGCCGGTCGGTATCTCGACCAGATCGCACAGTGAGTTGACCAGCATCAATCCGCGGCCGTGCGGCCCCCGCTCATCGGTGGGCATCCGGCCGACCAGCCGGTCGTGCAGCTGTCCGCTGTCAGTGATCTCGCAAATCAGGCTGTCGGTGTCAGGGTCCTGCCAGACCGAGAGGACACCCGATGCGTGAGTGTGCTCCAGGGTGTTGGTGGCGACCTCGTTGACCGCCAGGCACAGATCGGGCACCCGGTGCGCCGGCAACCCAGCTCGCAAAGCCAGATCCTGGACGAACAACCGCAGCGCCCGCAGCTCGGTGAGCGACGAGAAGACCCGCATGTCACCCCACCACTCCGGGGGGTCGGGCAACGCCCGCAGGCTCGCGTCCGCGACGGCACGGGGATCCCGGTAGTCAGCGCTGATCTCCCGCCGGCCCTGCTCGACCAGCACCGGATGGGCCTGGCGAGCCTGAGCCAGCGTTGACGTGTCAAGCCCGTGGCGGTCGTATGGGCACAGGATGGTTGCCTCGTAGTCCGCCAGCGCGATGTTGATCAAAGCTTCGTGTTGCAGCGCGGCGCGGCACTCCGCCGCCGACCGGCCAGGCCAGATCGGTTCGTCGACGATGCGGACCCGGCGCTCGGGATGATCCCGGACAAACGCGTGCAGCACTGTGCGGATGATCCGGCCCGGGTTGCGACCCGCCTCAGACATGTCGATGAACTCGACGCACTCGGCGTCGGATCCAAGTGCCGATCGCAGCAAGTCAAGGTGCGCTCGTGGGACTGCTACCAGCGCGGGTTGGGCCAGCTCGAAGCCCTCCCGGAGGAAGCTCGTGATGGCCACGGCGTAGTCGTCGGCGTCGCGGTAGAACAACGCCTCGTGCATCAGGCCGGTGTCGCGGCGTAGCGCTGCGCCCGGGGACCGGCCTCGTCGAGCGTCGTCAGTCAGCACCGCGCAATCACCTCTTAGGCTGGTCTTCGTCTGCCTTGGCGGCAGAGAATACAACGCAAGTGACCGGAACACACCTCGAATGAGCGACGACCGGCGGCGGGGCACCCAGAGGAGGAACATCGTTACATGCACCGTCGGTTGTTCGAGGCCGAGCATGAGGCCTTCCGCGAGAGCGTCCGTGCGTTCCTGACCAAGGAGGTCACGCCGCATCTCACCGCCTGGGAGGCCGATGGCATCGTGCCTCGGGAACTGTTCACCACCGCCGGCGCGGCCGGCTTTCTCGGCATGGCGATCCCGATAGAACTCGGTGGCGGCGGGGTGGCCGACTTCCGGTTCAACGCAGTGCTGGACGAGGAGATCATGCGCGGCGGCGCCGCCGGGGCCGGGCTCGGGCTGAGCCTGCACAACGACATCTGCCTGCCGTACTTTCTCGATCTCGCCACCGAGGAACAGCGGCAGCGGTGGCTGCCGGGGATCGCCTCCGGGGAGCTGATCACCGCCATCGCGATGACCGAGCCCGGGATGGGCTCCGACCTGGCCGGCATGGCCACCACCGCGTATCGCCAGGCTGACCATTACCTGGTCAACGGAACGAAGACATTCATCACCAACGGCATCAACGCCGATCTGGTTATCGTCGCGGTGAAGACTGACCCTGGGCAGCGACATCAGGGAATGAGCCTGCTCGTGGTGGAGCGGGGGATGGCGGGCTTCGAGCGCGGTCGCAAACTGGTCAAGCTCGGTCAGCACGCCCAGGACACCGCCGAGTTGTTCTTCCGTGATGTGCGGGTGCCCGTCGACAACCTGCTCGGTACGCCAGGCCGCGGGTTCATTCACCTGGTGGATCGGCTTCCGCAGGAGCGACTGTCGATGGCCGTCGCCGCCGTGGCTGCGGCGCAAGCCGCGCTGGACCTGACGCTGGCCTACGTCAAGGACCGCAAGGCCTTCGGTCAGCCGATCGGCTCCTTTCAGAACACCAGGTTCCGGTTGGCTGAGATGGCCACCGAGATCGACATCGCGCAGACCTTCACCGACCGATGCATCGAAGCTCTCAATGACGGCGAGCTGACCGTGGTCGACGCCGCCAAGGCCAAGTGGTGGTGCACCGAGTTGCAGGGCCGGGTGCTCGACGGCTGCGTGCAGCTGCACGGCGGCTACGGCTACATGCTCGAGTACCCCATCGCGCGGGCCTTCGCCGACGCCCGCGTCACCCGTATCTACGGCGGCACCACTGAGATCATGAAGGAGGTAATCGGCCGGTCACTGGGCCTCTGACCGGCAAGACGGCAGCCGAATCCGGCTAACCCGTATGCCCCACTGAGGTACATCAGTTGGGGTGAATGTGGCTGTGCAGCGGTACGTACCGGCTGACTTCGGCGATGTTTTCACTGAGCACATCAACATCCGATTGATCAGCTCCTCGGACCAACGCGGAGAGGCGGCCCAGCATGACGAGCTACGGTGACGAGGCGGTTGCCCACGACATGTTCGCGTTGCTGCATGAGGCTGCGGCGCCCGTGGTAACCCGCTGGAACTACTGCACCGATGATCCCTACGCCGTGACTGTCGAGATCCAGACCCGCGGCAACCGTTTCGTCGACTGGGTGCTGGCCCGCGACCTGCTGGTGGATGGTCTTGAGGCACCTGCCGGGATCGGTGATGTCCGGGTGCGTCCCGCAGACATGGGGGAATGGGAAGTGGCGCTGGTCGAGATCCGGTCACCCGACGGGCACGCGGTGTTGGAGGTGGACCGCGAACTGCTGCGGCAGTTCGTCCAGGCCACGATCGACGTCGTCCCGCTGGGCAGCGAGAGCCTGGCCGTCGATATCGATGCCGAGATCGAGAAGATCACCAGGAGCTGCGCGGACTGAGCCGCGCCGCTACCGGATTGCCTGTTCCGCCGCCAACCCCACCATATGCGTCGTGAACTCGACAGCACCGACGTTTCTGCGCGGAAAAATGTCGGTGTGGTCGAGTTCACGACACGGACCGCCGGGTGAGTCCTCGGGTGCGGAGGACTCGACGTTCCAGGGGGGCGAAGATGAGCAGCTCGATGGCGACGCCGACCACCAGGATCAGGAAGATCGACGCGATCACCAGGTCCATGGCGTTGAGCTCCCGGCCGATGTTGAGCTGCTGACCAAGCCCGATGCCCAGCGCGGGGGAGTAGGTGATGAGCTCGGCGGCCATCAGCGAGCGCCAGGAGAACGCCCAGCCCTGCTTGAGACCTGCCAGATAACCGGGTAGCGCCGCAGGCAGCAGTACGTGCCGGATCCGCCCCACGGTACCCAGTCCCAGTACCCGGCCGACCTTGTCAAGCAACGGCGGCACCTGATCGAACCCGGCAAGCAGCCCGTTGGCGACCGACGGCACGGCGCCGAGCAGCACCACCGCGTAGATCGCGGCGTCGGACAGGCCGAACCAGATGATCGCCGCCGGGACCCAGGCGACCGACGGTAGGCTCTGCAGCCCGCTGACGAACGGCCCGATAGCGGCACGCAACCAGCGGCTTCGCCACATCGCCAGCCCGAGCACGGTGCCCACGGCGAGCGACGCCAAGAATCCCAAGGCCCCCCGGGACACGCTGATCGAGATGGCGTCCCAGGCCCGGCCGTCGCGCACCGTCTGGTCGAAGGTCCGGAACACGTCCAGCGGGCTGGGCAGCGCGTAGCTCGGTTTGAGGTCGGTGCTGCAGGCCAGCTGCCACAGGGCGATAAACGCGACCACCGCCACAATGGGCGGCAGCACCGAGCGCAGGCAAACCGCTCCCGGTCCGGGTCGCGGTGGCAGGGTAGGCGCCTCCAAGGCATCCAGACCCGCCTCGAACGCCCGGTGATCCTGCGCTGCCACCGTTGTGTCATCAACGGGCATGGCGGCTGATCTCCGCTCGGAGGTGCTGAGTGATCTCGGTAGCCAGGGCACTTACTCCCGGGGACTCGATCGCCCTGGGTTGGGTCATCTCGACCTGCCACTCCCGGACGATCCGACCAGGCCGGGAGCTCATCAGCAGTACCCGCTGCCCCAGCCGGACGGCTTCGCGCACGTTGTGAGTGACGAAGACGACGGACAGCCCCTGCTCCGACCACAGCCGGATGAGCTCCTCGTGCAGCGCGTCGCGGGTGATGGCGTCAAGTGCGGCGAACGGCTCATCCATCAGCAGCAGCCGGCTGTCCTGGGCCAGGGCGCGGGCCAACGCCACCCGCTGGCGCATCCCCCCGGAAAGCTCATGTACCCGCTTACGACCCTGCCCGGTCAGATTCACCAACGTGAGCAGCCGCTCGGCCTCGACGCGGCGCTCGCGCCGGCCCACTCCGCGCGCTTTGAGCGCCAACTCGACGTTGCCGGCCGCGGTCAGCCACGGCAGCAGCGCAGGTTCCTGGAACATCAAGGCTGGACGGCCCACCGTGACCTCGATGCTGCCGGAGGTGGGCGTGCCAAGGCCGGCGATGAGCGACAGCAGAGTGGATTTGCCGCATCCCGAAGCGCCCAGCAGGCAGACGAACTCGCCGGGCGCGACGTCGAAGTCGATCCGGTCGAGCACCGGCGGGCGATCTCGTTCGAAGACTTGGGCGAGTTTCGTCACGCGGACGCTGGGTGCGGGCGTCGCCTGTCGCTGCAACGCCGGTTGCAGAGCCGGATGTGCCATCTTCACTCTTTTCCGAGCCCATCGGCCGACGCGGTCGACAGGCCCCGTTGGGTCAGAATCCGGTTGAGGATCGACAAGTCGTAGATGCCGTGCAGGTCGGCCTGCTTGGCGGTCAGCCCGGCCGTCACCGCGTTGACGGCGCTGCGCTGCAGCGACGGCGCGATCGGATCGGCGGTCACGGTCAGGTTCTGCCAAGCACGGTCGACCACTTCCGGCTTCAACGGCTTGCCGGTGAGCGCGCCGATGGCGTTGTTCACGACGGTCTTGGCCTCGGCGGGGTTCTGGGTCACCCACTGCACGGCGTCGACGTGCCCGCGAAGCAATGCATCCACCGTCTGCGGATGGCTCTGGAGGTAGTCGGTGCGGACAATCAGCTGCGTGCTGACGAACTGGCCGCCTGGCCACAAGTCCCGTTCGTTGACCAGCACCTTTCCGCCCGCTTCCAGCACCAACCGCGACGCCCACGGTTCGGGCACCCATGCGCCGTCGAGCTTGCCCGACTTGATCAGCGCAAGGGTGTCAGCATTCTTGGTGGGCACGATGGTGACGTCCCCGCCGCCCTGCACGCTGTTGCGCAGACCGTGGCTGGTCAGCCAAGCACGTAGCGCCACATCCTGGGTGTTGCCGAGCTCTGGGCTGGCCAGCGTCTTGCCTCGCAGATCCGCTGACGTGTTGATGCCCTGACGGACGACCAACTGCGCGCCGCCGGAGGTTGCTCCGGCGATGATCCGGATCGCCTTGCCGTCGCTGCGCAGGAAAGCGTTGATCGCCGGGCTCGGTCCGATGTACGCCGCGTCGAGACCACCGCCGAACAACGCTTCGACCGCTGCGGGGCCGGCATCGAAGATCTGTGTTTCCAACTTGGTGGAGCCGAGCTGGTGGGTGAACAAGCCGCGGTCAAGCCCGACGATGGCGGCGGCGTGGGTGACGTTGGCGAAGTAGCCCAGGCGCAGGGTAGGCGCGGGGCCCGGGGCCGCACCGGCGCTGCGGTCACTGCCCCCGCATCCGGCCGCGACGAGGAGAACCCAGACTGCCAGCAGGGTTACCAGACCGCGCAGAACTGCAGATCTTCGAGTTGCGCTGTGACGAACCGGCATGACGAGCGGGTCCTCGGCGTGCTGGGGCGCGCGAGGTGACGTCGCAGCAGATCCGGCGCTGGGACGGCACGACCACACGCCCGGCGGATGGAGGGTCGGGCAGGGTCAGGCCGACATACAGATCATGCTGCGAGTGCGCCCGTAGTCGATGTGGCGACGAGCCACAAGCTTCAGCGACAGGGCAGGCACGAGCCTGACGCTACACGAACGAGTGACCCAGCCCCCGCCTTTCCACATCGTGAGCAACCTGCCAGGGCCCGAAACTGCGTGGGCCTGCACCTGATTGAGGCGTTCGCGATCCCGGTTGAGTGCCCACAGTTCACCCTCGCGCCAGCTACCGTCGTATTCCACGGCGACGCGCTGCTCGATAAACGCCAGGTCTACGCGAGCGAGCCGGCCTCTCGAGTCCTCGATCCAGTGCTGCGGCACCGGGTTCAGCCCATCGAGCACAAGCCACACTCGGACCCGCGACTCTGGACGTGACTCGGCCCGCGGATCGGCTAGTTGCACCGCGCGACGGGCCGCTCGGCTGCGAAAAGGTTCCAGCTAGTATCCCGCGGATCAGCTGGCGCAGTTCGTTACGCTCAAGAAGCAGGATCCACTTCGGAGGCCCCTGGTGAGGAGACGCAGTGGCCACTCGAGCATCCCGGTCTAGCCGGACGCCGGCGCGACGAGCGGCGGGCGAGCTGGAGGCCGAGGTCCTGGCCGCATTGTGGGCTGCCGACGGGCCGCTCACCGCGGCGCGGGCCCGCGAGGCGGTCGGCGGTGAGCTGGCCTATAACACCGTTCAGACCATCTTGGTCCGGTTGTATGAGAAGGGGCTGATCGGCCGGGTGGCCGACGGCCGTCGGCACGAGTATTTCGCGGTCAAGGGTGCCGAGGAGCTCGCCGCCGAGCAGATGCAGGCCTTGCTGAGCCGGGGCCGGGACCGTCAGGCGGTGCTGCAGCGGTTCGCCACCTCGCTGTCGGTGGAGGATGCTCGATTGCTGCAGGCGATGCTGCGGCGCCGCCGATGACCATCAGCGTGTATGTGCCAGCGGCGTTGTCGCTGCTGTTGGCGGCGATAAGCCGCATCGTCGTCGGTCGGATTGCGCCCACCCGAGCCGTGGTGTTCGTTGTCGCCGCGATGCTGTGCGCGGCCGCGTCGACCTGGGGTCTGGTTCTGTTGTCGGCCACCTTGCTGGGTGACACCTCAATGGTCGCTGAAGAAGCTAGCGAGCGCGGGGTGCAGCTGCAGGATCCGGTTCCCCAGCTGATCGGGGTTACCGCCGTGGTCCTGCTGGTTTCTGGGGTCTTCCGGGTGGTGCGGGTGCTGAGGGCCCGCCGGGCCACTACCCAGGAGCTGCGCGCGGTCTGCAGCTCATGCGGCACTGGTGAGCTGGCGGTGGTGGCACTAGCTGCTCCGCACGCGTTCGCGGTGCCGGGTCGACCAGGCCGGATCCTGGTCACTCAGGGTCTGCTATCGGTCTTAGACGGTGACGAGCGACGGGTCGTGCTAGCTCACGAGCGGGCCCATCTGCAGAGCCGGCATCATTGGCTGCGAGCCGCCACCGAGGTGTCCGCCGCCCTCAATCCGGTGCTGATCCCGGTGCGCGAAGCGGTCGCGTTCCTCGTCGAGCGTAGTGCCGATGAGCACGCCGCGGCGGTGACCGGCAGCCGGAGGCTGGTCGCTGCGGCGATCGCCAAGGTGGCGTTGGCCGGTGGCGCCGATGGCGGGGTGCGCGCCTGGTCGGCCGCGCTGCCCTTCGTCGGATGCGGAGTTTCGGCTAGGGTCGCCGCGTTGCACGCAGACCCGCCCCGACCCGAGCCATTGGTGCCCAGCAGCGTGCTGGCGCTGGGGGTGGCCACCGCAATCGCCGCGGTGCAGGCCACTATGGCGTTCTACCAGCTCGTTTACTGGTTGTGGCCCAGCTGATGGGCTAATCGGCCAGCCGCTCCCGGACTTACTCTGAGTGAGATTCCTGGGGGCCATCGTCACACCGCGCGAGGTCCGCTAGTCTCTTACACGCTGTAGGAGACAGTCCTGACACGGCCAGGCAGCGCCTGGGATAGGTAGGGACCCAATGATCGGACGAGCATCAGGCACGCGAACCCGCGTGCTGGTCATCTCGGGCAGTGTCGGCGCAGGCCACGACGGTGCCGCCGACGAGCTGATCAGTCGGCTGGCCAAGTTGGGCGTCGCGGCGGACCGCCGGGATTACCTCGACGCGTTGCCACCGATGTTCCGGTACATGCTGCGCGATGGCTACCGGTTGAGCGTCGGCTATGCGCCGGCGTTCTTCGACTGGCTGTTCGCAAACCTTGAGCGCACTGGGTGGGTCCAAAACGTCGCCATGTGGCTGTGCCGCCAAGCGCAACGTGATGTGTTGCGCTGGGTCGGCGATCACGAGGTTGTCGTGTCCACATACATGTTGGCCAGCCAGACGCTGGGCCAGCTCAAGGAAGCCGGGGCGGTGGACGCGACTCTGGTCACCTTCCTCACCGACCCAGCGGTGCACCGGACCTGGGTGCACTCCGCCGTTGATCACCACGTGACGGTGACCGAAGCGACGGCGCGGATGGGACACCTGGTGTACCGCACACCGATGCAGGCCGTCGGGGGACTGGTGTCCACCCGGTTCGCGGATCAGCCTGATCCGACCCATCGCCCCCGGTTGCGCGCCGAGCTGGGGTTGTCCCCGGACGGCCTGGTAGTCCTGCTGGCGACCGGCTCGCTCGGGATGGGTGATGTGCCCAACGTCGTCCGGTCGATCAGATCTTCCGGCGTGGCGGAGGTGGTGGTGCTCTGCGGGCGCAACGACCGGCTGCGCAAGCAGTTGGCGGCACAGCCCGGAGTAGTCGCTTTGGGCTGGCGTGACGACGTCCCGGAGCTGATGGCGGCGGCCGACGTGCTGGTGCACAATGCGGGCGGCCTGTCGCTGACCGAGGCGTTGACCGCGGGGTTGCCCGCGGTGACCTACCGACCCATCCCTGGACATGGCATTGCCAACTCCCAGATCCTCGCCGACGCTGGGTTGGCGCCCTGGCCGCAGGATGAGACTGAGTTGGTCGCCGCGATACGCCAGTACGCCGGTCGCCGGGGCGATCCCAGCCATGTCGTGCTCAACCAGGACACCGCCGCCGTGGTAATGGCTTTGCTCGCCGAACGTGGTCAGCACGCCGTTCCTGGTCAGGATTCGCTACCCGCCTGAGCATGGTTCCCATGGTCACGCAACGGTCCCACGGTGCAGCCGAGCTGATCAGCCAGCTCGGCCAGCCGGGGTAGCGCTGCCACGGTGGCTCGCCAGCTGCCGGCCACCTGGGCGACGCAGTCCGAGTCGTGCAGCAGCACCGTGCCACCGGGCCGCAGCTGTCGTCCGATCGTCCCCGCAACCCGCTGTGCGCTGCGCGCTTCCCAGTCGCGACCCCACGCCGTCCACAACACCGGCCGCAGTCCGGCATGGCGGGCAGCGATCAGCGATCCCATCGTGAGCACGCCATAGGGTGGTCGAAACGAGGTAGGCCGCACCCCGGTCGCCGCCGTCACCGCCGCTGCGGCGCGCGCCACGTCCCGGTGCACGTCGGCCAGCCCGCGAACCAGGTGGTTGCGATGACTGAACCCATGCACCGCGACCTCATGTCCGGCGGCCACCACGGTCGCCGCCACCTCCGGATAGCGGGCAACCTGCCCGCCGAGCATGAAGAACGTCGCGGTCCAGCCGAGCCGGTCCAGCGCGTCGAGCACCGCGGGGGTGCCCTGCGGGTCGGGTCCATCGTCGAAGGTCAATGCCACGCTGTCCGGCCGACCGACACCGGCCAACCCAGGGCACACCGCGGCGCGCAGCACCCGCGCGCGTAGCAGCGCCGGAGTCACCCAGCCGGCGACCGCGGCCGTGCTCGCCGCCACGCCCAGGGCTGTCGCCGGTCTGATCATCGAGGAAGGTTACCGACGCGACGCAGGCGCCGGTGCAGGCCCCAACGGGATCCCGGGTGCCGCCAAGATCAGGTGCCGTGCCTCTTACTTCAAGAATCGCTCGCGGTCAGACAACAGGTAAAGCATATACGCAGCGACCGTGGAATCGTCGGTAATGGTACCGTCTCGGATCATATTTTCAAGACTGGCCTTGGTGAACCAGCATTGGTGCATGTCCTGTTCTTCGTGCTCCCGCGAGTGCTGACCGGCTTGAAGTTGTTCAGCGACGAACACCGTGCAGCCTTGGCTGCTCATGCCTGCAGCCGGATGGAGATAGCCAAGGCGGCGGATGTCCGTCGAGCGTAAGCCAGTTTCTTCGGCGAGCTCCCGCCTGGCAAGTTCTGTCGGATCGCCATCCTGCCGGTCGGGGAGGGTGCCCTGGGGAAACTCCCACGAGCGGTGCGAGACGGGGTAACGGTATTGGTTGACCAGGTGAAATCCGCCTCGCTCGACCGGGCTGATGAGCGCGAAGTCCGGCTTATCCACGTAGGAGTAGATTCCCTGGGATCCGTCGGGACGTTGGATCATGTCCTCGCGGAGTTGCATCCACGGATTTTGGTACACGATCCGCGACGAGATGCAGTGGATCGTCGCGTCGGTTGGGTCGGTTTCAGGCAATTCTCCTGCGCTCTTCGTTGTTGATTTCTCGCAATAAGGGGATTTTCGCGCGGTGGTGCGCCCGCAATGCCTAGTCGGCGGCCTCGTTCGGCAACCCTCCAGTTCCCGAACTCCACAATAGAGCTGTTCAGTAGCGGCTGGAGAGCTCTGCTGTGGAGCTCGGGAGCTCGGGAGCAGTCAAGGTTCAGTGAGCGAGTCCACCTACACCCTGTAGGCTCGGC
>JAICHZ010000091.1 GCA_025924655.1 Pseudonocardiaceae bacterium
AGCCATGCCCGCGGTACTGCGGCGGCGTGTCAAGTGCGTGGATGCGAGCACTTCGACAGCCGCAGCGGCACAATCCGCTGGCAACCCGCTGACGATCAGATCCCGCGGCGGGGTGCACAGCGCTGTTGCGGCCAGCACGCCGTTATGGTGGACGCTGAGCAACACTGGTGGGTCCTCATCGTCCCTGGGTACTCGAAGCAGCAGAGCAAGTACCGTGAGCGCGACGCTGTGGCGGGATCGGCCGCCAGCAGCGGCCGGGTAAGCGCGGTGAACTCAGCGAGGTCATGGTGGCACCGGACGTCCATAGCGGCATCGTGACCCGCGACAGTCCGCCGCGTCGACCGAGTCAGAGCACGGGCAGATAGGTGCGTAGTTCATAGGCCGTGACGTGACGCCGGTAGTTGTCCCACTCGGCGCGCTTGTTGCGCAGGAAGAAGTCGAACACGTGCTCGCCGAGGGTCTCGGCGACCAGCTCCGAGTTCTCCATCTCGACGAGCGCCTCGGAGAGGTTCTGCGGCAGTGGCGCGTAGCCCGCAGCCCGGCGCTCACGCTCGGACAGCGACCAGACATCGTCCTCGGCGGCGGGCGGCAGCTGGTAGCCCTGCTGCACGCCGCGCAACCCGGCGGCGAGGATCACCGCGTAGGCCAGGTAAGGGTTGCACGCCGAATCCGGGGTGCGGATCTCCACCCGCCGGCTGGAAGCTTTGCCTGGTGAGTACATCGGTACCCGGACCAGGGCCGAGCGGTTGCGGTGCCCCCAGCACACCGCGGTGGGAGCTTCCCCACCGATGATCAGCCGCTTGTAGGAGTTCACCCACTGGTTGGTCACAGCGGTGATCTCCCTGGCATGGGCCAGCACCCCGGCGACGAACGCCCGGCCGGTGCCGGAAAGCTCGTAGGGGTCGTCGTCGTCGTGGAAGGCGTTGCGGTCGCCCTCGAACAGGCTCATGTGGGTGTGCATCGCAGACCCAGGATGCGCGGTGTAGGGCTTGGGCATGAACGAGGCGCGCACACCCTGGGTGATCGCGACCTCCTTCACCACATACCGGAAGGTCATGATGTTGTCGGCCATCGTGAGCGCGTCGGCGTAGCGCAGGTCGATCTCCTGCTGTCCAGGTGCGCCCTCGTGATGGCTGAACTCCACCGAGATACCCACCTGCTCCAGCGCCTCGATGGTGTGTCGGCGGAAGTGCGGAGCGACATCGTGGCTGGCCTGATCGAAGTACCCACCGGAGTCGGCGGGCACCGGTTCGGAACCGTTGTCAGGCAAGTCCCGCAGCAGGTAGAACTCGATCTCGGGGTGCACGTAGCAGGTGAAGCCGGCCTCGGCTGCCCTGGACAGGGTTCGGGTCAGCACGTGTCGCGGGTCGGCCCACGACGGCGAGCCGTCGGGCATCGTGATGTCACAGAACATCCGGGCCGAGTAGTGCTCGCCCTTGGGGTTCTCCCACGGCAACACCTGGAAGGTGGAGGGGTCCGGCTTGGCGATCATGTCGGATTCGTATGCGCGTGCGAAGCCCTGGATCGCCGATCCGTCGAACCCGATGCCGTCGGCGAAGGCTCCTTCCAACTCAGCCGGTGCAACAGACACCGATTTGAGGTAGCCCAGCACGTCGGTGAACCACAACCGAACGAACCGGATGTCGCGTTCTTCCAGCGTGCGCAGCACGAACTCCTGCTGGCGATCCATGTGCGAAGGGTAGTAGACAGCCCGCGACGGCACTGTGGTCTGCCCCTAGGATGAGCGGATGCGTCTTTTCGCCTTCATCGCCGCGCTGATCATCGCGCTGGTCACGTCGTGCAGCGCTATCGGTCAGAAGGCCGACCTACCCAAGGGCGCTACCCTGCTCACCGATTCCGCCACGGCGATGCGAGCGGTGACCAGCACCCATTTCGCCGTCGAGGTCGAAGGCAACTCGCCGGGAGTGCAGCTGCGCTCCGCCGAGGGTCAGCTCACCCGGGCGGGTTCGGCGAAGGGCGTCGCCAAGGTGGATGAGGGCGCGCAGCTGCTCGAACTGCAGTTCGTGATCATCGGCCAGGATCTTTACCTGAAGCCCCCGACCGGCCCGGTGCAGAAACTGCCGCTGTCCTTCGCCGGAACGGTGTACGACCCCTCGGTGATCCTCAATCCGGACCGGGGCATCGCGGCGGCGTTGGCCAGCGGTACCGGGCCCACCACGGAGGCCCGCGAGCAGGTCGATGGCGTGGACACCTACCGGCTACAGGTGAAATTCCCAGCACAGCCGCTCGGCTCGCTGGTACCTCAGCTAGCCCAGGACAAGACCAGCGAGATCTGGGTCGCCACGCAGGGCTCACGCCTGATCAAGGCGCAGTTCCCGACGACATACGGTTCGGCCACCGCCCATTTCTCTGACTTCGACGTTCCGGTCGATATCACCCCGCCATCCTGATCCCGGCTACTCCGATGATCGCGACGGCAACCACGGTCCGGCGCCGCGGGCTGGCGTTGGGCGCTGGTGCTCTGGTCACTCTGCTCGCCGCGCTGGATGCCTATGTCGTGGTCAGCCTGCTGGTCGACATCGTCCGCGACCTGCAGGTGCCGATCAACCATCTGGAGCGGGCCACCCCGATCGTCACCGGCTTCCTGCTGGGCTACGTCGCTGCGATGCCGCTGCTGGGTCAAGCGTCTGATCGCTTCGGCCGGCGGGCGCTGCTGCAGGCTTGCCTGGTCACCTTCGGGGCCGCGTCGGTGGTCACTGCCGTCGCGGTGACCCTGCCGGTACTCGTGACGGGGCGGACCCTGCAAGGCATCGCCGGTGGCGCTTTGCTACCCGTATCGATGGCGCTGGCCGCTGACCTGTGGCCCGACCGTGGCCGGTCCACCGCATTGGGCGCGCTAGGTGCCGCTCAGGAGCTGGGCAGTGTGTTGGGACCGCTCTACGGAGCTGGCCTGGCCGCGCTGGTCGGCTGGCGCGGCGTTTTCTGGGTGAACGTTCCCCTCGCACTCGTTGCTGTAGTGGCGGTTCAACTGGCCGTTCCGGCTAAGGCTCGGTCCGAAGACATCCCCCGAGCACCGCTGGACCTGGTGGGCGGGGGCCTACTGGCACTCACCCTGGGCCTGCTGGTGGTCGGGCTCTACAACCCCGATCCTGACCGTGGGGCGCTGCCGTCCTGGGGATGGCCGGTGCTGGGCGTGGCGGCAGCCACTGGGCTGGCGTTCGTGCTGTGGGAACGGCACGCGACGGTGCGGCTGCTCGATCCCGTCGGCGTGCACTGGCGGGTTTTCCTCGGATCGCTGGGAGTCAGCCTGGCGGCTGGGGCGGCGCTGATGGTGACCCTCATGGACGTCGAGCTATACGCGCAGACGGTGCTGGGGCGCAACCCCGCCGGGGCGACCGCGATCCTGGTCCGGTTCCTGGTCGCGCTGCCGGTCGGTGCACTGGTAGGGGGTTTGGCAGCGAGCTGGCTGCGCGAGACGGTGGTGACGCTGTTCGGGATGCTGCTGGCCGCCGCCGGCTACCTGCTGATCGCGGGATGGCCCGCGGACATCCTGGCTGCCCGCCATGACTTCGGCCTGCTCACCCTGCCCAGACTCGACACCGATCTGGCACTGGCCGGTCTGGGGCTCGGTCTGGTGATCGCGCCGCTGTCCACTGCTGCGCTGCGCGCGACGCCACCCGACCGACATGGGGTGGCGTCCGCCGCGGTCGTTGTCGCCCGGATGACCGGGATGCTCGTCGGTGTCGCTGCGCTGTCCGCCTGGGGCCTGCACCGCTTTCGCGAGCTCACCGCGCAACTGGCTACCCCACTGCCCTTCGGCGTCAGTACCCAGGTTTTTCAACAGCAGCTTGCCAGCTACCAGCTCGCGCTGCAGGCGGCTCTGCGCATCCAGTACAAGGAGATCTTCCTGCTCACCTCGGCGATATGCGTGCTCGGCGCGGTGGGCGCCCTGCTGATCAAAACTAAGCGGCGCACAATGTCGACCGCTTCGGCAGAATGAGCCGCACCAGATAGTTCGATACTGCGTCGTCTATGCACTTCACTCCCTGCAGGACGACAGTGTGCTGGTTGCCCTCAAAGGTGACCAACTTGCCGCGAAGCCGGTGAGCCAGCTCCACTCCAGCCTGGTACGGGGTGGCCGGATCACCCGTCGTGGACACCACGAGCACCGGTGGTAGACCGTCCACCTGTAGATCGCCGGAATCGCCGGTCGGCGGCACCGGCCAGAAAGCGCAGGCATCCCGGGCCGCCGACGGTGGATGCCCGTCGTCGAGGAAGGGCGCGGCCTCCCGGTAGAGCCGGTCGGCCTCCTGCGCCACCGCCGGATCCGTCACGGGAGGGTCGTCGAGGCAACGGACCGCTTCGAAGGCGTCCTGGCTACCGGAGTAGCCATGATCATCGCGCTGGTAATAGATGTCAGCCAGTCTCAACAGGGTCGAACCGGACCCGTGGGCCAGTTCGGAAAGGCCCCGGTTGAGCACCGGCCAGAGCTGGTCGCTGTACAGCGCCTGGATCGTGCCGATCGTAGCGTCGGTGTAGGACAACTTGCGGTCGCCAACGGGTCGCGCCGCAGTAGCTAGCGGCAGCAATAGCAGTTGGAAGGCCTGGTTGGCTTGATCTTTCGGGATGGCGCCCAACCAGCACCGGGGTTGTGCGCGACACCAACCGATGAATGCGTCGAACGACTGCTGGAACCCGGCACCCTGGTTCACCAAACTCTGCACCAGGTTCTCATTCGGATCCAGTGCGCCGTCGAGCACCATCGCCCGCACATTGCCCGGGAACTGCTCGGCGTAGGAAGTACCGAGCCGGGTGCCGTATGAGTAGCCGAGGAAGGTGAGTTTCGCGTCACCGAGAGCGGACCGCAACACGTCCATGTCCCGCGCGACGTCCCGGGTGCCGGCGTTGGCGAGCATGTCCTTGCCCACCCGCTGGGCACACAGCTGCGCGTAGGCTCGGTTCTCGCTCTCGGTGTGGGCAATCCCTGCGGGCGAGGTATCCAGGTCAACGTCGAGCCGCTCGGCGTCCTCCTCCTGAGTGTTCCGGCAAACGATCTTCGGCTGGCTTGCGCCGATTCCGCGGGGGTCGAAACCGACCAGGTCGAACCGGCGGCCCAGGTCGGTTCCGGCTACCGCTGCGGCCCGCGACGCAACCGCCGTCATCCCCGAAGCGCCCGGACCACCGGGGTTGACCAGCAGCGATCCCAGCCGCTCCTGCTGGTTGTCGGCGGGGCGGCGGAGTACTCCGATCCGCGCGGTGGGCCCCTGGGGGCGGGCATAGTCCAGTGGCACTTCCACCCGGCTACAGCGCAGCGTGGGGTCGGTGAAGGACTGCCGGTCGTAGTCTGTGGTGGCAAAGTCCGTGCAGCCGCTCCAGGTCAGTTGTTGGGCGTAGAACCGTTCGAGGCCCGCAGGCACCGTTCCCGCGGGACCAGCCTGGTACTGCGAAACGTCCGCTCCCACACGTGATCTCGCGACGTCAGCGGCCCGGCGGCTGCCGGCATCGGCAGTGCAACCACTGAGAGCTAGCACGATCGCCAGGACGACGGTCGGGCGCAACGGGCGCGACATCCGGCAGATCCTAGTGATCCCCCGGACGGCTCTGAGCGGCGCTCCGCGGCCGGAGGCGGATGATAAGGGCATGCCGCAGCTGCGTCTGGCCTTGGCCCAGGTGAATCCATGTGTCGGTGACATCGTGAGCAACGCCACAATGATCGCCAATCGCTGCCGGGAAGCCACCGCCGCCGGTGCGCACATCGTGGTGTTCGGCGAGATGGCGCTCACCGGCTACCCGGTGGAGGATCTGGCGCTGCGGGAGTCTTTTGTCGCCGGCTCGGTACAAGCGCTGCAGACACTGGCTACGCGGCTTGCCCAGGACGGCTGTGCAGAGCTGGCCGTTGTCGTCGGATACCTCGACTCTGACGCCCACGGCTCGCGCGACGCCGCGGCGGTCCTATACCGCGGGCAAGTGGTGGCCCACCAGTTCAAGCACCATCTGCCCAACTACGGGGTGTTCGACGAACGCCGCTACTTCATCCCCGGCACCGCCTTGACCGTGTTCCGGCTGCACGGCCTGGAGATCGGGATGGTGATCTGCGAGGACATCTGGCAGGTGGGCGGTCCGATTACCGCGCTGGCGCAGGCTGGGGTGGACCTGGTGGTTGCGCCCAACGCGTCGCCCTACGAACGCAACAAGGACGACACTCGGCTGGCGCTGGTGGCGCGCCGGGCGATCGAGGTGGGCGCGCCGCTGGCCTATGCGAACCTGGTGGGAGGCCAAGACGAGCTCGTCTTCGACGGCGACTCGATGGTGGTCGGCGGCCGGGGGGAGCTGCTGTTTCGAGCGCCGCAGTTCACCGAGCAAATCGTGACGCTTGACCTGGACCTGCCCGGCGGCTCGTCCACCGCGGTGGGCCGCTACGCCGGGCTCGACGTGCACCGGATCATCCTGAGCAACGACCCCCTGCCGCCCTACCCTCCTGCCGCCACTGCGCCGGTCGCCGAGCCGCTGTCCGACGAGGCCGAAGTGTGGGGCGCGCTGGTGACGGGCCTGCGGGACTACTCGCGCAAGAACGGGTTCCGCTCGGTGGTGCTCGGGCTGTCCGGCGGGATCGACTCCGCTGTGTGCGCCGCGCTCGCGGTGGACGCGCTGGGCGCTGATTCGGTGTATGGAATTTCGATGCCCTCGTCGTATTCCTCGGCGCACTCTCGAGGCGATGCTGCCGACCTCGCCGAGCGCACCGGGTTGCATTACCAGGTGCAGCCGATCGGGGACATGGTCGAGGTCTTCGTGCGCCAGCTGGAGCTGTTCGGACTCGCTGAGGAGAACGTGCAGGCCCGCTGCCGTGGGGTGACCCTGATGGCGCTGTCTAACCAGTACGGACATCTTGTGCTGGCGACAGGCAATAAATCCGAGCTCTCCGTGGGGTATTCGACGATCTACGGTGACGCCGTTGGTGGCTTCGCGCCGATTAAGGACGTGCCGAAGACAGCGGTGTGGGCGCTGGCTCGGTGGCGCAACGCGCTGGCCGAGAAACGGGGTGAGACCCCACCGATCCCACCGAACTCGATAGGCAAGCCGCCTTCAGCTGAGCTTCGTCCCGACCAGCTCGACACCGACTCGCTGCCGGACTACCGGCTTCTTGATGAGGTGCTTGACGACTATGTGGAGGGCGACCGCGGGTTCAGCGACCTGGTGGCGGCAGGGTTCCCGCCTGAGCTGGTCGAGCGCATCGTGCGGCTGGTGGATGCCGCAGAGTACAAACGGCGACAGTACCCGCCCGGCACGAAGATCACCTTGAAGGCTTTCGGCCGGGACCGGCGACTGCCGATCACCAACCGCTGGCGCGAACGTGGCCTCACCGACGACGAAGGCTAGCCACCTCATGATCGTTGAAACTGAGCCGTGGTAGTGCGGGATCGCACGGCTAGTCCTCGATTTCGGCGATCACTCGGAGCTTTGACGTGGCTGTGAGCCCCGTCGCACGCTAATGCCAAGTCCCCAGTTCGGTGCCAGGCTGTGTACCAGCGATCCGACATGACCCGGGGACCGGCGGGAACGGCCGGCCTCGAGGGAGGACGGTCGATAATGACCGAAGCTGCTGTCCAACCTGCGCTGTACGGCGGACCGGTGCTGCCCGACCAGAAGATCAGGCGAATTCGCGTCCAAGACCTCATCGCGGCGAAAAGCCGTGGTGAGAAGTGGGCGATGCTCACCGCTTATGATTACTCCTCGGCCCGGCTGCTCGATGCCGCCGGAATCCCGGTGCTGCTGGTCGGCGACTCGGCGGCCAACGTTGTCTACGGCTACGACACGACGCTGCCGGTGACCGTCGACGAACTGGTGCCCTTGGCACGCGGCGTGGTCCGCGGGTCCCGTCGTGCGCTGATCGTCGCCGACCTGCCATTCGGCTCCTATCAATCCTCGCCAACCCACGCCCTGGAGACTGCGACCCGTTTCCTTAAAGAGGCCGGCGCGCACGCAGTGAAGCTGGAAGGCGGTCGCCGGGTGGTTCCGCAGGTGGAGGCGCTGGTCGCGGCGGGCGTGCCGGTGATGGCACACCTCGGGCTCACCCCGCAGTCGGTGCACGCGATGAGTGGCTACCAGGTGCAAGGCCGGGGCGAGCAGGGCGAATGCCTGCTCGACGACGCGAAGGCCCTGGAAGCCGCCGGAGCGTTCGCCATCGTGCTCGAAGTCATCCCGGCCGAGCTGGCTGCGCGGATCACCGCGGCGGCGAGTGTGCCCACCATCGGAATCGGTGCCGGACCGGCGTGTGACGCGCAGGTCATGGTGTGGCAGGACATGGCGGCCTTCCACCCTGCCAGTGGCCCGGTGCCGAAGTTCGTCAAGATCTACGCCCAGCTTGGCGACGGGCTGCGGGAAGCCGCGAGGCACTTCGCCGAGGACGTCCGCTCGGGTGCCTACCCGGGGCCGGAACACACCTACAGCTGAGCCGTCCGGGCACCGGGCGAACAGATCGCGCGACGGGGCGTGTGATCGAGGTTGTGACAGTGATCACGGTTTGTGTGCACTACGCGACAAAGATTGTCGTCTAAGGCACACAAACCGTGATCACATGCACGGCCAGAGTAGGCGTCGCATTTGCGACTCGCCAACGTGCGCACCAGTCGCCCTTATTGGGGAAGGGGCCTACGGTCGGAGCACGAGCAGGTGATCAACGATCGGGGAACGGAAAGGTTGGCGCTCGTGGCCGCCCTTAACGGATACGTGATGCTCGCCGGCCACGGGACTAATCGTCTGGGAGCCGCAGCGGCGTCTCCGATCAACCTGTGGGCTGCCAGAGAGCAGATGGCGATCTCGCTGGGGTGGCACATCATCCTGGCTTGTCTGGGTGTCGGGATGCCCGCACTGACCCTGTTCGCCGAGTGGCGGGGCGTGCGCACCGGCGAGGACGCATACCGGCTGCTGGCCCACCGGTGGGCCAAGGCCATGGGGGTGCTGTTCGCCGTCGGCGCGGTGTCCGGGACCATCCTCAGCTTCGAAATGGGGTTGTTGTGGCCGGGCATGATGAGCCGCTACGGCCAGGTCATCGGGCTCCCGTTCGCGTTGGAGGGAATCGCGTTCTTCATCGAAGCGATCTTTTTGGGCATCTACCTCTACGCCTGGGACCGGCTACCACCGCGCCAGCACCTGCTCTCCGGTATCCCGATCGTGGTCGCCGGCGTGTGTTCGGCGTTCTTCGTGGTCACCGCCAACGCCTGGATGAACCAGCCCCGCGGTTTCGACCTCACCAACGGCACCGTCACCGCGGTCGACCCGTGGGCTGCGATGTTCAACCCGGCGACCCCGCCGGAGACCATCCACATGATCCTGGCCGCGTTCATGGTCACCGGGTTCCTCATCGCCAGCGTCTATGCCGTGGCCTTGCTGCGGGGCCGCCGGGACCGCTATCACCGGCTCGGTTTCCTGGTCCCGTTCACCGCCGCGGCGATCATCACACCAGTTCAGATCGCCGTCGGTGACTACGCAGCCCGGTTCCTGGCGACCAACCAGCCCACCAAGCTCGCCGCGATCGAGGGCGTCTACCACACCGGCTCACACATTCCACTGACCGTCGCCGGCATCCCGATGGATGGGCAGCTGCGCTACGGGCTGGAGATCCCCAACGGACTGTCGCTACTGGTGGGCTACAGCCCGAACACCGTGATCGACGGCTTGGACCGGGTACCCGTAGCCGACCGACCGCCTGTCGGAGTCGTGCATCTGTCCTTCGACATCATGGTCGGCATCGGGTCCGCTTTCCTGCTGCTGGGTATCTGGCTCGGGCTGAGCTGGTGGCGGCGCCGCGACCTGCCCCCGACCCGGTGGTTTCTGCGGGTCGCTAGCGTCACCGGGATCGCGGCCTGCTGCGCTCTGGAAGCGGGGTGGGTCACCACCGAGGTCGGCCGCCAACCTTGGATCGTGTGGGGCCAGATGAGAACCGCCGACGCGGTCAACCCCGCGCCAGGTCTGTTCGTCGGCCTTATTGCGGTGCTCGCGGTCTACCTCGTGATGACCATCGGTACGGTCTACGTCCTGCGCCGGATGGCCCGCTACCACCGGCTGATGGCTCCGCAAGAGCACGACGCCGGAGCCGGAGGTGCCCGGTGAGCCTCGCCCAGTGGTCGATCGCCGTGCTGTGGATCGGACTGACGCTCTACGCGCTGCTGGCCGGAGCAGACTTCGGCGCCGGCTTCTGGGATCTGTTCGCCGGGGGAAGCCAGCGAGGTCGTCCGCAGCGGGACCTGATCGAGCATTCCATCGGGCCGGTGTGGGAGGCCAACCACGTCTGGCTGATCTTCGTCATCGTGCTGCTGTGGACGGCTTTCCCCACTGTGTTCGCGTCCGTGATGTCCACCTTGTACATTCCCTTGACGCTGGTGGCGCTCGGCATCATCGTGCGGGGCGCGGCGTTCGCCTTTCGCAAGGCCAGCGACCAACTCGGGCAGCAACGTCTGTTCGGCGCCGCCTTCGCGCTGTCCTCGGTGCTCACCCCGTTTTTCCTCGGCACGGTGGCCGGCGGCATCGCGTCGGGCCGCGTTCCGCTCGGGTTGGCCGCCGGTGACCTGTTCACCAGTTGGTACAACCCCACCTCGGTGCTGGGCGGCACGATCGCGGTGGGTATTGCCGCCTATCTCGCGGCGACCTACCTGTGCGCGGACGCCATGCGCGAAGGCCACAGTGAGCTTGCCGAGGCATTCCGACGCCGCGCACTGGTCACCGGCATCGTGCTCGGTGGCGTGGCAGTAGGTGGGATCGCGGTGCTGCACGCCGACGCGCCTCGACTGTTCGACGGTCTGACACACCGGGCGTTGCCGCTGGTCATCGTCTCGGCTGTTGCGGGCGTGGCCTCGCTGCTGCTGGTGCTACGCCGCCGCTACCTGCTGGTACGGGTCACTGCGGCGGTGGCGGTCACCGCGGTGTTGTGGGGATGGGCGCTGGCCCAGTACCCATATCTACTCCCACCCCCCGCGACGGCGAATGTCACCATCACTGCCAGCGCAGCGACTCCGGCCGTACTCTTGGCCACGCTCATCGCACTGGCCGTCGGCGCAGCGCTGCTCATCCCCTCGCTACTGTGGCTGTTCGTGCTCTTTCAACGAGGCCAACGGGCTGACGAGCAGAAGCAACTGAGTGTCAGAGGCCGGTGATGCGGATCCCGGCGTGCGTGTGGTGTCGCCGGTTGACCGCGATCAGGTTGGCGACCAGCGCCTCCACCTGCCCGGCGTTGCGTAACCGCCCGCCGTAGATGCCACGCATGCCAGGTATCGCTTCGGCTAAGGCGCTTACCACGTCCGTGGCTTCCCGGTCGTCGCCCAGCACCAGCACGTCGGTGTCCAGCCGGCTCACCTCGGGGTCATCGAGCAGCACCGCGGAGACATGGTGGAACGCGGCGATCACCCGAGACTCCGGCAACAGCGTCTGGGCCTGCTCGGCGGCGCTGCCAGCAGGCACGTCGAGCGGGTACGGACCCCGACTGTCGAAGCCGAGCGGGTTCACACAGTCGATCACGATCTTGCCAGCCAACGCCGGACGAAGCGGGGTCAGCAGCGCGGCGTGGCCGTCGAAGGGCACCGCCACCACGACCAGGTCTGCTTCGGCCGCGCAGCCGGCGTTGCCCGCACCGCGCACCCGCAACGAACCGGCCCGCTCCCCCACTAAGGCCGCCGTCTCCTCGGCCCGATGAAGTTCCCGGGACCCGACCACCACCCGCAGCCCGCACAGCGCCCACCGGTAGGCCAACCCCCGACCCTGCGGACCAGTGCCACCCAGCACGCCGATCGTCCGCTGGGACAGGTCCGCCTGGGTCACGGGCTGATGGCCGGCGGACGGCGGGGTATCGGATCCAGGCA
The DNA here is from genome assembly GCA_025924655.1 of Pseudonocardiaceae bacterium. Classification (GTDB taxonomy): domain Bacteria; phylum Actinomycetota; class Actinomycetes; order Mycobacteriales; family Pseudonocardiaceae. Next base: position 11,814 of record JAICHZ010000091.1, read on the forward strand.
CGACACCAGGACCTCCCGGCACTGCGGATCCGGTACCACCACGTCGTTGCGGTCCCGGTACACCAGCTCTCCAGTGGTGTCGATCTCGAGCAGGTAACCGGCCTCGGCCAGCTGGCCTTCGTCCAAGTCGACCAACCGTTCGACTCGGCTGGGTACTACCCGATAGATGGGCCACGCCAGATCGCCATAGGTCCGATGTAGCTCATCGATGAGGTAGGCCATCTGCTGCTGCCAGGGCAAGGGCATCTCTTCGGCCAGCGACCGGGGCAACACCACATAGCCCTCGTCGACACCCAGCTTGGCCCCCTCGAGGTGGTCCCGTAGCGGAGTGGCCGAAGCCGGCCGACGGGCTGGCCGCGGGATCGGTTCTGACGCGTA
>JAICHZ010000092.1 GCA_025924655.1 Pseudonocardiaceae bacterium
CGATCTTGAGCTTGGCGCCTTCCAGGCTGTCCAGCGTGCCGGCCTGGATCAGGCCTGCCGCGTCGTAGCGGGTGCCGACCACGTGGTAGGTCAGGATCTTGGCCAGTTGACTGTTCGGTGAAGCCACGTCCGGAGCGGTGGTCAGCTGCTTGAGGATGCCGGGGTGCTGGGCCTCCAGAGCCTGAAATGCCGGGTCAGCCGGGGCGAACACGGTCAGCGCCGGAGCGCTGTTCAGCGTGTCGACCAGGTTGGCCGCGGTCACGGCCTTGGTCAGGGTGGTCAGCAACGGGTTGTGGCTGGCCGCGGTGGCCACCGGGTCGTTGACCATGCCCTGCGCCGAACCCGGACCCTCGGTGGGCACCTGGCTGCAAGCCGGACCGAAGATGTCACTGATCTTGGTGACGCCACTGCCAGTGGGCGCGGTCGCCTCGCCGGGCGCGGCCGACTCGCTGGTGGCTGGTGCGGAAGCTTGACTCCCGGTGGCCGGCTGCTGCGAGTTGCTGCATGCGCCGACCATGGCGGTCAGAGCTGCCAGAGCGCCGACCGCGGCCAGTCGCTGGATCTTCCTCATTAGATGTTCCTCACTCGATCTGTACTCTTCAGCTGCCCGGCTGGTCCGGGCTTGACGTTGATTAGTTCGGTAATCGGCAGCCGCGGGTTCACCACTTGAGATTACGAATAGGACACATTTGTTGCTGCTCAGCACGTCCTCATCGCTTCGGCAATCCGCTGCTGCGGGTTGTCTGCGCCCATGCGACACCCGTGATGGGGGAGTCAGGGTTGACTCGTCCGAACGCGCCAGGGTTATAGATTCGAGACATGGTCTTGATCGGCGCCTGTTGCCCCCAGCCGGCTGCAACCTGCCTTTCCACTCTCCAGGAAGCCACGCACACTTCCGTCGACCAGGCTCATCGAGCTCGCCGAGGCGTGCGGGCCCAGTCGTCATGGCAAAGCAGGTGGCCCCCACTCTGGCGGGAGTGAAGGCCACCATCAATCACTGCGGGTTTAGTATCCCCCAAGGATCCCTAGAAGTCCGCCGCGGTCATGGCGATCGTAGCCCTCCCCATTGTGGTCACGATAGGAGCTCCCGAAATAATCGTCACGACGATTGTGGTGTTCGGAATCACCGTAACCGTTGCCGTGACCGCGGTCGCCGCAACCGCCATTTGAGAAAATTTCCGCGATCTTCATACACCACTCCTTGCTAATTTTTTCCCCAGGAACTTCTGTTTCTAGGACGACGCATCCGCTGCGAGAAACGGCGACGCGACCGACGACACCAATGCGTCGACCAGGTGCCCTGTCGCCCACCCCGGGGCCATCGACAGCGGGCCAACCAGGGCTGCCACCGAAACGGGTAATCGGGATGACGTCATGACTATCTTTTCGTGCCGCACCGACAGAAGGTTCGATCTGAACCCAAATCGTGACGGTGTTCACCGGCTGAGCGCGGCTTCTCCCCGACCCGCTGGGCGGCGACCCTGGTGCGCACCATCTTCGACCAACCCGACGCCACCGAGATGGCAGCCCAATTTAGACCGGGTGGTCACCGCCCAGCGGGAGGCGTGGGACGGCTACAGCCCGCAAGAACCGCGGTCGAGGTGGAAGTATCTGGCGTTGGCCCACCCGCAGAGCCACATACCGACGACGACGCCGGCAATCGTGATGATGGCAGGGAGGTATCCGCTGGCGACTTGGATGATCGGGATCGCCGGGCATCCACCCGAGATCGCCCACCCGGTGCCGAACAGCACTGCACCGGGTACCACGCCCGCGTGGATGCGTCCTGGCGTGCGGCGGACCCCTAGCACGGCGAAGACCACCACGATGATCGCTACGGCGCCGGCGAATGCGAGGAGCATGCGCAGATCCTGGAAGGTGAACATGCGGTTCAGTTCGGCGTAGTCGCCGAACCCGATGTTGCAGACGATGTAGCCGAGGGCCAGCCCGGCGATGATGTTGGCGACAAGAACCCCGCCTTGGGTACGCATCAGATCACCTTCCACAGCAGGAATGACACGACGACGGCGGTGCCGAAGAAGACGGCGGTCGCAAGAATGCTGACCGGGCGTAGCCGGCCGCAGCCGCTGAGTCCGTGACCGGAGCTGCACCCTCCGGCGAGGCGGGTGCCAAAGCCGACGAGCACACCCCCAACGAACAACACGGCGATCATGGTGGTCGGATTGTCGGTGACTAGTTGCCGGTAACCGTTGCCCATGTCGAAGCGGAGCTCGAATCGGCCGGCGGTGACTGCCGCTACCCATCCGCCGAGCAAAATCGACAGGAGCAGAGCGGCCTGGGTAACCAGGGGTGCCGGGCGCCGGCTTGCGACCGGGGCACTCTCAACTGCCGTTGGCCCGACGTCCTGGCCGGGTGCCTGCGCGTCGCCACGCTCGGCGTCCGGCAAGGTGTGGGCGCCAGGGCCGGTTCCGAACTGCTCGGCGGTGGCCGCAGCGAAAGCGTCAACGAGGGCGCGGTCGTCGGCGAACTGGGCGTCCAGCAGTTCGAGGCGCCGTTCGCTGCGCCAGTGCACGACGCGATCCCACGCTGAGGACACTCCGAGGGACCGATCAGTGGTGAGGGTGTAGTTGATGGTGACGAGGGCGAGCCCGATAGCACCCGCCCACCATGGCCAGTAATTGTTCATGCTGGAGCTGCCATCCAATCGGTGAGTCGGGTCCACCAACGACGCGTCGAGCCGTGCGTTCGCCGCGCGGGTCGCGTTTGGGACGGTGGGCACCCAGGGGTTTGTGAAACAGCCGGTGGGTCCTCTAGGGGCTGCAAAACCTCTGAAGGTGGTGACGGCTCGAGTAGCTGGGTCGGTGCCGGTGCCGGCCCAGGTTCGAACCGAGCCGTGCGCACCGCGGTCTCCGACGACCCGGAATTGACCTGTGACGGCGGCGCCTGCTTGTGTCCATGCCCCGGTTCGGCCGGACCGGACCTGTCGGCGCCGCGATCGGGTCTGAGGAGCTGCGCGTCGTGCCCGTTCGGCAGCAGCGTGATCGGCACGAGCTGGCCCGTGCGTGACAACTTGTACCGGGCACAGTCGTGCCACCGATCCGCGCTGTCGCAGTAGTAGTCTCGCCAGCCGCGTAAGCTGGAGTTAAGCAGGGGGAAGAGGGGGCATCCCTCTCTGTGCGAGCAGCCCACACCGCTCCGATCTATCCGGGGCACACCACCTGGCCGGGTAGGCGGCGTGGCGCGATCTTGTCGTTGTAGAACCCGGCCAGCGATCTCAGAGCGTCGCGGAGTGTAGCCACAGCACCGTGATGCGAACGCCCCCGGGCCGCGCTGTGCCCGGGCACCGTGGCGAGCTGCTCTCCGGCCACTACGCCAAATGGCCTAACGTCTGACCGCCTGCAGGGACTCGCTACGCTGCGCGCCTCCGTGTGTCCTCGGGGTGACGACGGAGATAAAAAGGGTCACCCCCGGCGCGCGACGCGTGCACGTCACGGGCCATCGGAAAGGGAATGGTGTGATTAGCGTCGATAAACGCGGCTTTCGTGCCTCGCTGAGATTTCGCGTGCTGGTCATCGCGGTGGTCCCAAGTCTCGTGCTCTTGATTTTCGGTGTCGGCGTGAGCGGGTATCTGCTCGTCAACGCCCTACAAGAGCGCGACAGGGCGCAGCTCCTTGCTCAGGGTTACCAGATGGCATTGCCGTTTATGCCTACCATGAGTCAAGAGCGCCGTGCGAGTATGCTGGCGGTTTCTAACCCAGCCCCGGAGAACCGCATGGCCTTGGCTCGGGCTCGCCAGGACATGGATGGTTCGCTAGCTCAGTTCCGGTCGATATCGTCTCAAGTCGCGGACGCTATGCCGCCTGGGGCGAAGTCGGCAATTGCAAATTTTGCCGCGAAATTTCCTCAACTTATTGCTACCCGCCAGGCAATAGACGCTGGTAGCATATCACGCCTCGACGTGTACCGCTCCTACAACGAGATCGCGGACCCCATGATTCTCGCCGTCGGGGCCATCGGAAGAGACTCTATCGACAAGGAGGTAGCCCTTGATCGGGCGATGGCCTCTGATCTGATACGTGTTTCAGATTGGCTGGATCGTGCTAATGCACTCGCCGCCGCAGCGTTGGCCGGTGACGGTTTGACGGTTGAAGAGTTGCATGAATACAATCACCTAACTCAAGGCTACCATGCTGAATTGGATGCTCTCGCACCTCGTTTGACGGAACAGCAGGGCCAACTTGGGGCGCTGCGTTCATCCCGTGCGTGGGAACAGCTGTCGGCCGTGGAAAATGCTATTGTTGAGCAGGAGTATTCCGCACGCGCACGAAGTTCCTTTAACGCTAAACCGGCGAGAACTGAAACATCGAACATCCAACCATCGAATGCGGAGCCACCGCAAGTCAAGCCACCAGTTCTCCCAGTCAGCGCCCAGGATTGGCAGAATGCGGCTCACGAGAGTGCGACAATGCTCAGTGGTCTGGGTTTAGGCTCGCTGGGCACTCACGCAGCCAAGTTGGAGGCGGATCGAGCCGACACCGCTCTTGTACGTTCACTTATTGCTGTGCTCGTGACGCTGGGTGTGATCGCGGCAGTCGTAATCATTGCGATTCGGCTCAGCAACAACCTCATCCGGCGGTTGGTCCGGCTCCGTACCGAGACACTGAGACTGGCAGATGAACATTTGCCGCAGGTTGTGCAGCGCCTCCGCGCCGGTGAGCAGATCGACGTCGCGGTCGAGGTGCCCGAACTGAACTACGGGGACGATGAGATCGGGCAGGTGGCTGCCGCCTTCAACAAGGCGCAGCAGACCGCTGTGGCAGCGGCTGTACAAGAAGCGAAGACAAGGGAGGGCATCAACGCGGTATTCCTCAACATCGCACGTCGAAGTCAAACGAACGTGCACCAGCAACTGCAGGTCCTCGACGCAGCGGAGCGCGCGGTCGACAACCCTGACCAGCTGGAGCTGTTGTTCCAGTTGGATCATTCGACGACCCGTGAACGCCGAAACGCAGAAAATTTGATCATTCTTGGTGGCGGCCAGCTGGGCCGACAGTGGCGCAACTCGGTGTCCCTGGTTGAGATCGTCCGCAGCGCTGTCGCCGAAGCTGAGCAATACACCCGCGTGACGGTCGGCCGTGTTCCGGACGTTCTAGTGGACGGCCGTGCGGTCGCCGACCTTATCCATCTTTTGTCTGAGTTGATCGATAACGCCACGTCTTTCTCACCTCCCGGATCTCCCATCGAGGTGCGCGGGAACCCAGTTGGTAAGGGCGTGGTCGTCGAGGTGGAGGACCAAGGACTCGGCATTGAGGCTGAGCGGCGGGAGAGTCTTAACAAGATGTTCCGCGATCAGCCCGAGTTCGGGCTAGTGGCGTTGCTTGAAGACCCTCGGATTGGTTTTTTCGTGGTGGCACGCCTGGCTCATCAGCATGACATGCGGGTGACTCTGACGGAGTCGACTTATGGCGGAGTGCGGGCTGGCGTGCTGGTTCCCAGCGCATTGGTCACGAGGCGCGACCGGCACTCGGAAGGTGAGTACAACGGAAGCGATCACACCGACGAGTCGCCAGATCAGACTTCTCCCTCCATCATTGACGAAGCCGTACTGCACGAAAATGGGTCGTCGCAGCTGCAGGCTAGGACCACTGAGCCGCAGCCTTCTGTAGTTGACACCAGTGTGGAGAAAACGGCTCCTCAGGGGACACCGCGTGCGGATGATCGTCCTGCCCTACCTCGGCGTCGTCCACAGGAGCACCTCGCAAGCCAACTCCAAGCAGAGTTGGCTGCGGGAGCCGAAGGTCAGACCGCAGAGCCAGATTATGACCTCGCAGCTAAGCGTGCCCAAAATACCCTCTCTGCGTTTCAACGGGGAACTGAGCGTGGCCGTACCAATGGCGATAAGCCCCAGTCGTGAGTCGGGACTGGACAAATAGTCTCAACGACGAGGAATCATGGTAAAACTGACGACAACAATTGATCTACGGTGGCTGCTCGATGACTTCGTTGAACGGGTCGCTGCCGCTGATCGCGTGGTAGTGCTTTCTGCCGATGGCTTGCTCGTCGGCCGATCGAGTAGCTTATCGAACGAGGATGCTGAACACCTTTCGGCGATAGCGTCGGCGTTTCAGGGTTTAGCCCGCGGTGCCGCCCGGCATTTCGAAGGTGGGAGAGTTCGGCAGACACTGGTCGAGATGGATAATACGTTCCTGGTCGTGACCGCTGCGGGGCGGGGCGCTTGCCTTGCAGTGCTGGCTTCTGATAAAGCTGACCTCGGCCTGATTGCCTACGAGACGAATATCCTTCTCAAGAGAGTGGGCACATACTTGTCAACGGCGCCACGGACCGCTGGTAGCGGCGATACGTGTGGTGCCCACGCATCATGAAAGTGGAAAACGAGTTTTGGTTCGATGAGGATGCAGGTCCTCTGGTTCGTCCTTACGCGGTCGCCCGCGGTCGGACCCGGCCGACTCGTCACGACCTTGAGATGACTACACTCGTTGTTGCGGTGAGCGCAGACCGCCACGTGGATGTGGACCGGGAATACGCCCACATTATAGGAATGTCCCGACGGCCGTTGTCGATCGCTGAGGTGTCCGCGAAGCTGAACCTACCGCTCGCGGTAGTCAAGGTATTGCTCAGCGATCTCATCGATTGGGGACTCATTATTTTCCGGTCCCCACCGCGAACATCAGATGTCCCCCGAACGGAACTACTGCAGGCGGTTCTCGATGGCATTCGTAAGCTCTGACACGCCGGTGACCCAGACTCTGTCAGCCAGAGCGGTCAAGATTTTAGTCGCGGGTGGATTTGGCGTTGGCAAGACAACCATGGTGGGGTCGGTGAGCGAGATCCGGCCATTGCGCACTGAAGAAATGATCAGTGAACTTAGCTCTGGCGTTGACGATATGTCGGGTATCGAGGGCAAGACCACAACGACGGTCGCCATGGATTTTGGGCGCATCACGATCAATCCCGATCTTATCCTCTACCTGTTCGGGACTCCAGGTCAAGAGCGTTTTTGGTTCATGTGGGATGAACTCGCTTACGAAGCGCTGGGAGCGGTCGTCCTCGCAGACACCCGGCGGCTGGAGAGTTGCTTTGCGGCGGTAGACTTCTTCGAACGCAGAAAAATCCCATTCATAATAGCAGTCAATTGCTTCGATAACACGCCAGTGTACGAGTCTGACGAGGTTGGGGAAGCTCTAGGCATCGACAAGGCAATCCCGACCATGATGTGCGACGTGCGCAAGCGAGATTCAAGCAAGCAGGTGCTCATAACGCTACTGGAATACCTCATCACCTTGACGGTGCCCGCCACCGAATCAGCCAAAGAGTCCTCGCCGATACAATGAGCGTTTTTCGAAACAGATCCAGGATGCCCACGGGTGGCCTCCGTCCCTGGGTGCCCCTGTCTCTGAGGCATCGATCATCACCGGGCCACACGCGCTGACAATCATGGGCGCATCGGGTACCGACAGATCAACCTTTCCTGAAGTTGACTCGCTTTTTGGTAAGCTTGTGGCCTTCTTTGAGTTTACCGGGACGTAGAACTTCATCGTCAGCCAGCGTTCGTTCGGTGCCGTCGCGCAGGTCTTGCTCAATGACGGGTGCGTCCGCGGGTAGGTTGCCAAGTACGCGAATGTCGGCTACTGAGATGGTGTCCTCGGCCCATGGGTGGGTTTGTCCTTCAACCATCACCTCGAAGGGGAAAGTGGCTACCTCTTCAGCCATTTCTGATCAACCTCTCTGTGAATGCTCGCAACTCTGATGCTGCTTCAGGGTTCCTACCTCGACTCGGCGTTCGTGTTTGGTGGCCAGATAATCGAGGCCTGGGCGGCGGCCACACGGGTGTGGCGCGGGCGGCTCAGCGGCCTGGTCGGCGGTGACCAGTCCCCGTCCACGGTGACCCGCTCGGTCGCGTGCCGGTCGACGTAACGCCGCAGCGCACGACCGCTGTGGCGAGTACGTCCCCCGTACCTCACGACACGTAACCTTCCACCGCCCCACCCCCACCGCAAGGGCACGCCCCCGCACCCCACTCCGGCCGGCACTGTTGCGTACCGCCATCGATGCTCTGGTCCTCGAGAAACGGGCCCTCAGACCCGCGGATATCGCCCTGAGAGCAGGGGGGTTATTGATCCGCGCGGGCCCGGATAAGCCCGCATCATGCGGTCGCCCGCTAACAGCACAGCCGAGGGAGGATCAGGATTGAGTCGCGGGGCTGACGAGGTGGAGTTTTTCGAGTGCGCGGAAAGTGTCGGAGGCCCGCCAGGCGGGCGCTCCCGGTGCGAGTCGCCACTCGGTCAGCAGCGGCAGCAGCTGCCGCAGGGTCTCCTGGGTCTCCGCACGAGACAGGGCAGCGCCGAGGCAGAAGTGCGGTCCCGCACCGAAAGCGAGCTGCGCAGCGGGAGTCCGGGTGATGTCGAAGCACTCGGGGTCGCGGAACTGCTCCGGGTCCCGGTTCACTGCGCCAAGCAGAACGAGCACGCGCTGGCCGGCGCGGATGGTCTGCCCGCCTAGCTGCCGGTCGACGAGGTTGGTACGGCCGACGATCTTGGCGGGGCACTCGAACCGGAGGATCTCCTCGATCGCCGGCTTGATCAGCGCGGGATCACGCTGCAGCAGGTGTAGTTGGTCGGGGTGTTGCATCAGGGTGAGCACGCCGTTGCCAATCAGGCTGGCGGTGGTTTCGTGCCCGGCGGTGAGCAGCAGGATGCAGGTGGCGAGCACTTCGTCGAGTGCGAGTGCGTCACCATTGTCGTCTCCGAGGGACAGCAGCTGACTGGCCAGATCGTCGCCTGGCCGGCGACGGCGGTCGCCGAGGATGGGCAGCAGATGAAGCGCGAGGCTGGCGGTGCCCTCCTCGGCCGCGAGGACCGCCTCCTCGTCGGGGTCGAACTCGAGCATTCCCACCAGTTTGGGGGTCTCGGTGCGCAACAGTTGCGCGCCCTCGATGTCGACGTCGAGCAGCTCGCACATCACGGCCAGCGGTATCGGATAACCGATATCAGCGATGACGTCGACCTCACCCGCCGTGTCGAGGTCGGCAAGGGCGGCCTTGACCACCGCGGCGATCCGGGGGTGCAGCGCGTCGATGGCCCGGGGAGTGAATGCCGGGGCGAGGAGCCGCCGGAGCCGGGTGTGGTCAGGTGGGTCCATCGTCAACAGCGTCGTGCGCAGCGCTTGGTTTCCGAGTTCGGCGCGATCGAACCGTGCGGCCAGTGCGGGGTTGCGGTTCGGGTCGCTGCTCCACCCAGGACCGCGCAACACGGCGTTCGCCTCGGCATAGGAGCTGACCAGGAACGCGTCCAGGTCGCCGTCCCAGTGCACCGGGTGCTGTTCCCGCAGTGCGCGATAGGCCGGGTACGGATCAACGGTAGGGATCATCACGGCTCCACGGTCTTCAGTCCCCGCCGCGCCCAATGTTCGACGTCGAGCTCGCCGATCTCGGTGGCGGGGGGCCCGTTCTCGTCCCATTCGCTGCGGATCGCCGCCCACGGCCCGGTGGCTTCCAGTTCGGCCAGCAAGGCGGTGAGTCCGAGGTCGATGCGAGTGAGGAACACATACTCGCGGGGCAGCTCGATACGGCGGATCACCGAGCCGGTCGCGCCCCGGCGGGCGAAGTAGCCCTGCACCACGGACGCGGCGAATGCCCGTGTGTAGGTGAATGGCTGCTCGGCCACCAGTGGTTGCAGCTTGTCTCGATACCATTCGAGCAGTTCAGCCGGAGTGGGCGCGTCGGAGGCGGTCAAGAAGCCGATCTCGACGAAGGTGTCCCATAAGGCTGCAGGGTCGTCGGCGATCGCGGCGGCGACAACCCGTTGCATCAGCGCGACCTGTTGCGCGGAGAATTGGTTGACGCACCCGAAATCCAAGAACGTCACCGCACCGTCATCGTGGAACAGGTAGTTGCCCGGATGGGGGTCGGCGTGGAACATGCCTACCATGCGCAGGCTGCCCAAAGCGAACCGATAGATCACTTCGCCCCAGCGGTCCCGCAACTGTTGATCCGCCTGCAGCGCCTGCGACCAGCGCATGCCGTCCACGAGATCCATGGTGAGCACCCGGCGGGTCGACAGCTGCGGCACCACCTCGGGGATGCGGATAAACGGATGATCTCGGTACGCGTCAGCGAAGGCGGTCTGATAGGAGGCCTCGATGCGGTAGTCGATCTCTTCGCCGATCCGGGCCGCCACTTCCCGGGCCACCGCGCGCACATCGAGCCGGTTGGTGCCGGGCATTATCGCCCCGACCAGTTGCAGGAAGGTGGCCAGCAGCTCGGTGTTGTCCAGATCCGCTCGGATGGCCTGATCGACCCCGGGATACTGCACCTTGACCGCCACCCGCCGCCCGTCGGCCAGCCGTGCCGCGTGAACCTGCCCGATCGACGCCGCCGCGAACGCATGCGGGTCGAACTCCGCGAAGACCTCCTCCGGGGGTGCGCCCAGCTCAGCCTCCACCACCGCCGCGGCCAGCTCTGGGGCCATCGGCGGCGCGTCGGCCTGTAGCCGGGCCATCGCGGCCTGGTAGACCCGCTGCCGCTCCGGGGGAACCAGGGCCCCGAGCGCGACGAACGACAGCACCTGCCCGGCCTTCATCAGCACACCCTTCGAGTGGCCGAGCATGACCGCGTAACGCTCACTGGTCCGCTCGTGGAACTCGGCGCTGTCCTGCCCGGTCAACCGCTTGCGCAGGGCGGCGACCACCGCCTCACCGGCGGTTCGACCAGCCAGCCCGGCCAGGGGAACCGTGCGGCTCAGCCGACTTCGACCATGCGCGGTCATCACGCTCCTCAGTTGACGCTTGACGTGCCTAAGTACATACTTTGGCGCCATGGGCGATCTGTCAACCGCGGCATCAACCGGGGCGACGAGGGATCGCATCATCGACGCGGCGATGGAGCTGTTCAGCGAGCACGGCTACCGCGGTACCAGCATCACCCGGATCGAAGAAGCTGCCGGACTCAGCCCTGGCGCCGGCGGCATCTACCACCACTTCCCGTCCAAGGAAGCACTCCTGACCGCCGGAGTGCAACGGCAGTTGAGCCGGCTTGCCGCCTTACGCGACATTCGCCGGCTGTTCGCCGACCTCGGGGATCTGCACACCGAACTCACCATCGCCGCTCGCTATGTCCTTGCTGAGCTTGACCAGGAAGCTCAACTACTGCGACTGCTCGTCAGCGAGGCTCGGCACGGACCGAAAATTCTCACCGATGCCGTCGTCCAGGTCGTCGACCTGACCTACCGCGAATTCGCTGAGTGGATCACTGACCGATCTGGATCGGCTGTCTCCGGCCAACAGGCTGATGCCATCGCGACGATCGGGCTCGGCGCCCTGATCTCTGCGCGACTACTCCCCAACCTGCTGGGCACCACGCACGGCCGGGTTGACGACAACGTCATCGTGGAAACCTGGGTGAGCGCGCTCGAGCACCTGCTCACCGAGTCCGATCCGCCATCGACGACAGCGGCCAGACATTCCAGTTTCGGTACCTCAGCCACCGGCGAGATTTCTACCGTTGCTCGGGATCGTCAGTGATCCCGGATCGAAGGACCGCTTCGACCTGACGTTTTAGCGCGTCGAACGGAAATCTGCGTCGGCACATCAAGCGAGGAGGAGCAACTCCCAGATCTGCTGGCGGCGACGGGGCTGCAGATTGAGCGGCGTCGCATCTGAGGGTTCCCACCGTTTTTCCCGACGGCCACTCCGACGGTCACAGCGAGTTCCGCGTCTACCTCGGAGGACACCCGTCTCTCCGCGGCGGCTGACGTAGCCATCGGCTCCGCGCCCGCGCCGGTCATATCGGGAAGGTGGCCGTGCGAATCGACCACAGCGCGTGGCAACCTGCTGAGCTGGCCACTGAGGTCAACCTGGACACGTGGCGGATGTTCCGGTTGCGCGGACGGTGGGAACTCGGCCCCACATCGCTGAGGTCCGTGCCACGGACAAGAGCGGATACACTCAGACGCCGGACCGAGCTGCTCCCATCCCAGAGGGCGCCACTGGATGGCATTCAGTGCAATTCATGGTCGTCTGAGGACGCTTTCGAGGCTGGACTTGAACTCGCACTTGCCGTTCGAGGGCTACTGGCGCACTCGGCGTAGGGAGTACTGGCATCCGCAGAGGATATGGCCGGTGCGGCGAAGATGATAGGAGTCAGTACGCGATCCCG
>JAICHZ010000093.1 GCA_025924655.1 Pseudonocardiaceae bacterium
ATCCCGGCGGGCTCAGTACTCGCTTACGGACAGGTCGCTGCCCGCGCCGGGCTCCCGGGCCGGGCCCGGCTCGTCGGTCGCATCCTCGCCGAGGACGGCGACGACCTGCCGTGGCACCGGGTACTGCGCGCTGACGGGACTCCCGCGCCGCATCTCGCCGCCGAGCAACTGGCCCGGCTGCGCGACGAGGGTGTGCCAGCCGAAGGAGGGCGTGTCCTGGTGACTCGGCGCCGTAGCCCTCAGGACGCCGGGCGGTAGACCTGCAGCAAGACGCCGCTGGAGTAGCGCACGAGGTCGGTAAGCTCAAGCGCGATCTTGTCCCGCTGGTCTGGGAAGATCGTCAGGCCGCCACCGATCATGATCGGGAAAACCATCAGCCTCAGCTCGTCGACCAGGCCGCGAATCAGCAGCGTGCGCACGAGTGTGGCGCTGCCCGCGACGAGGATCGGGCCGCCGTCGCCTTTCTTTAAGCTGGTCACGGCGGCGGGGATGTCACCGGTGACCGCAGTGGCGTTCCATCCGAGGTCACGAAGAGTAGCCGTGACCACGTGTTTGGGCATGGCGTTCATCTTGTCGGCAAACTCACCTGTTCGTTGCGACCATGCAGTCGAGAAGCCCTGGTAGGTGATCCGTCCGAGCAGCAACGACTCGGCTTCGAGGGTCTCCGGGAGTTTGTAGGCGTACAGCTCAGGCACGCCGTATGGGACTGTCCAACCTGAATGCGGGTGCGTCGGCTCGCCGCCAGGTGCCTCGACGACGCCGTCGAGGGTGATGAACTCCGTAACGATCAAGGTGCGCATGGAAGATCCTCTCTCTGCGGGTCAGGTGTTGGACCCCACGGCCGGGTGAAAGTCATCGCCTGCACCGAGACCGCTCGTCTTAGCGAGTGTTGCCTAATCGCCCTTGCTCGCGTTCCAAGATCGTCAATAGTGAGCTGTAACCGTGCAGGATCGCGCGGCTACCACTCACTTCCGGCGATCACGACGCGGCGTTGGGACGAATAAGCCCCACCGGCAAACCCAGACTGATGAGGCAACAACACTTGGTGTCGCCTCATTGTCACCGCTGGCCAGGAGTCATTTTACAAGCCCGATGGTATTGTTGTACTGTGGCGCATCGCTAAGACTTTCGTTTACGAGAAGGACGGATCTCAGCGGCGCGCAACTGGCCATGTTAAGATATGTAAATCATCCGGAAACTCTGCGATACAGATCGCTACCTACGCCTGTCTCAATGTCATCGACCGAGCGTGGACACCCACCGCGTTGGCCACATCGTCCCAGGTAGCAGCGGTGCCGGGAGTTCGCTGCACTGAGTCGAACTGTGAACGGCGTGTTACGTTGGCCGCACCGTCGTCGCAACAACGATGTGAGCAGTAGCTACCCATCTTGAACGCCAAGAAAACACCGTCTAGGGTAAGTGAGCTAGCCCCCCTGAATGATTACCCTCAGAAGAGGTGGCGTCCGTGGCCGATACCCGCGACGAAGGCTCGAGTGTTGGAATGGACACCGACTTCGCCGACTCACTGCTGCGCATCGGCAGGCATTTCCAACGCGGGGAAGCTTCGGAGGATCTGCGCACGTTACATCAGATCGGTGGCCGGTCGGCTGATGTTTTCTACCGGGACCGCTGGGCCTACGATAAAGTGGTGCGCTCGACCCATGGGGTGAATTGTACCGGTTCATGCTCGTGGAAGATTTACGTCAAGGACGGGATTATCACGTGGGAAGCGCAGCAAACCGACTACCCGTCGATCGGGCCGGACAAGCCCGAGTATGAGCCACGCGGATGCCCGCGTGGTGCGTCGTTTTCGTGGTACACCTACTCGCCTGCCCGGGTGCGTTACCCGTATGTGCGCGGCACGCTGCTGGAGCTGTACCGGGAGGCCAAGCAGCGCCTTAAGGATCCGGTGCTGGCGTGGGCCGACGTGGTCGACGACCCGGAGAAGGCCCGCCGGTACAAGGCGGCCCGCGGCATGGGTGGATTCGTGCGTGCCGAGTGGTGGGAAGCGACCGAGATCGCCGCGGCCGCGCATGTGCACACGATCAAACGCTACGGTCCCGACCGGGTCGCCGGATTCTCACCGATCCCGGCGATGTCGATGGTCAGTCATGCCGCCGGGGCCCGGTTCATCTCGCTGATCGGTGGCGCGATGCTGTCGTTCTACGACTGGTACGCCGATCTTCCGGTGGCCTCACCGCAGGTATTCGGCGACCAGACCGACGTACCCGAATCCGCCGACTGGTTCGACGCCGGCTACCTGATCATGTGGGGTTCCAACGTCCCAGTCACCCGCACCCCGGATGCGCATTACATGACCGAGGCCCGCTACCGGGGTCAGAAAGTGGTCGTCGTGTCACCGGACTACGGCGACCACACGAAATTCGCCGACGAGTGGTTGCCGGCGCGGCCAGGAACCGACGCCGCGCTGGCGATGTCGATGGGTCATGTGATCCTGAAAGAATTCTTCGTCGATCGCCAGACGCCCCGTTTCACCGACTACGTCAAGCGCTTCACCGACTTGCCATTCCTGGTCGCCCTCGACAAGCGAGGCGACGCCTACGTTCCCGGCAAGTTCCTCACCGCAACCGATCTGGGCGATACCAGCGAAGGTGCCGAATCCAAGACCGTGTTACTCGATGGAACCACCGGAGAACCGGTAGTCCCGAACGGGTCGCTGGGTCACCGGTTCACCCGCTCCGGGGAAGGTCGGTGGAACCTCGACCTGCACAGCGTCGACCCGCTGCTGACCGTCCTCGACAGCGACCTCACCGCTGAGATCGATTTCCCCCGATTCGACACCGCGGAACCCGGGGTACTGCGCCGCGGAGTGCCGACCCGGATCGTCGCCGGCAAGTTGGTCACCACGGTGTTCGACCTGCTACTGGCCCAGTACGGGGTGCACCGGTCGGGTCTGCCAGGCAGCTGGCCCACCGGCTACGACGACGCCGAGCAGCCCTACACCCCGGCCTGGCAGGAGGCGATCACCGGAGTACCCGCGGCCGCGGCGCAGAAGATCGGCCGGGAGTTCGCCGATAACGCCGAGCGTTCCGGTGGCCGGTCGATGATCCTGATGGGCGCGGGAACCAACCACTGGTTTCACTCCGACCAGACCTACCGGTCCTTCCTGGCGCTGACGATGCTCACCGGCTGCCAAGGGGTCAACGGCGGTGGTTGGGCGCACTACGTCGGGCAGGAGAAGTGCCGGCCGATCACCGGCTGGTCGACGCTGGCATTCGGCCTGGACTGGCAGCGACCGCCGCGGCAGATGCAGGGCACCATCTACTGGTACCTGGCCACCGACCAGTGGCGTTACGACCCGTTCACCGCTGATGTGATGGCCTCACCGCTGGCGAAGGGTCGCTTCGCGGGGCGAACCGCGGCGGACAACATCGCGCTGGCCACCCGGCTGGGCTGGATGCCCAGCTACCCGACGTTCAACCGCAACCCGCTGGATCTGGCCGACGAGGCACAACGCCTGGGCAAGGACGCCGCCGAGCACGTGATCGACGGGCTGACCACCGGGCACCTGCGGTTCGCCTGCGAAGACCCGGACGCGCCAGAGAACTTCCCGCGGTGCCTGACCGTGTGGCGGGCCAACCTGCTCGGCTCCTCCGCCAAGGGCAACGAGTACTTCCTGCGCCACCTGCTGGGCACCGACTCCGCGCTGCGCGCCTCCGACCGCGACGGGGTGCACCCCATCGAGGTCACCTGGCGCGACGAAGCCCCGGTCGGCAAGCTCGACCTGCTGATGTCGCTGGACTTCAGGATGACCAGCACCACGCTGTTCTCCGATATCGTGCTGCCCGCCGCCACCTGGTACGAAAAACACGATCTGTCCAGCACCGACATGCACCCCTACGTGCACGCCTTCTCCCCGGCCATCTCCCCGCAGTGGGAGTCCAAGACCGACTTCGATGCGTTTCACCGGCTCGCCCGGGGCTTCTCCTGGATGGCCGAGAAGCACCTCGGTGTGCGCCGCGACATCGTGGCCGCCCCCCTGCAGCACGACACCGCCGACGCCACCGCGCAGCCCGGCGGCCGGGTGCTGGACTGGAAAGCCGGCGAGTGCCTGCCGATACCCGGCAAGACCATGCCGAGAATCGTCGTGGTGGAACGTGACTACCCGGCGATCGGCGAGAAGATGGCCGCGCTCGGTCCGATGGTCGAGCGCGTCGGCCTGACCACCAAGGGCGTCACCACCCACCCAGACGCCGAGGTCGCCTACCTCACGGCGGTCAACGGCGCAGTCATCTCCGGGCGCGCCGCCGGCCGTCCGTCACTGGCCAAGGACACCCACGCCTGCGAAGCCGTCCTGGCACTGTCGGGCACCACCAATGGGCGGCTGGCCGTCGAGGGCTTCCACGCTCTGGAACGGCGCACCGGCACCAAGCTCGCCGACCTCGCCGCGGAGAGCGAGGGAAAGCGGATCACCTTCGCCGACACCCAAGCCCGGCCAGTGCCGGTGATCACGTCTCCGGAGTGGTCGGGCAGCGAGACCGGCGGCCGGCGCTATTCCCCGTTCACCATCAACACCGAGCGGCTCAAGCCGTGGCACACCCTGACCGGTCGGCAACATTTCTACCTCGACCACGACTGGATGTCCGAGCTCGGCGAGCAACTGCCGATATTCCGGCCGCCGCTGGACATGACGGCACTCTTCGGCGAGCCGAAAGTTGGACACCTCGGTGAGGCGCATGTCGGCGCAGTCGATGGCGTTGACGGACACCGATCGATCACCGTCCGGTATCTGACTCCACACTCGAAGTGGTCGATTCACTCCACCTACCAGGACAACCTGCACATGCTCACGCTGTCCCGCGGCGGTCAGGCCATCTGGATGTCCGACGTGGACGCCGCCAAGATCGGCGTTAAGGACAACGAGTGGATCGAGGCGATCAACCGCAACGGTGTGGTGGTCGCCCGGGCGATCGTCAGCCATCGGATGCCCGAGGGCACCGTGTTCATGTATCACGCCCAGGAGCGGACCGTGGGGGTGCCACGGACCGAGAAAACCGGCAAGCGCGGCGGCATCCACAACGCGCTGACCCGGCTGATGATCAAGCCCACGCACCTGATCGGCGGCTACGCCCAGCAGTCGTTCGCGATGAACTACCACGGCCCCACCGGCAACCAGCGTGACGAGGTCACCACCATCCGCCGACGCAGCCAGGAGGTGATCTACTAGTGAGACTGATGGCACAGCTGGCCATGGTGATGAACCTGGACAAGTGCATCGGCTGCCACACCTGCAGTGTCACCTGCAAGCAGGCGTGGACCAACCGCAGCGGCGTCGAGTACGCCTGGTTCAACAATGTGGAGACCAGACCCGGACAGGGCTATCCGCGCCAGTACGAGGACCAGCAGCGGTGGAAGGGCGGCTGGACGCTGACCAAACGCGGCCGGCTGACGTTGCGTTCGGGCTCCCGGTTCAAGCGGCTGCTCAACATCTTCGCCAACCCGGACCTACCGGAAGTAGCCGACTACTACGAACCGTGGACCTACGACTACGACAACCTGCTGTCCGCACCGCAGATGGACACCACCCCGGTGGCCCGACCCGTCTCGCTGATCACCGGCGAGGACACCGCGATCACCTGGGGCGCCAACTGGGACGACGATCTCGGCGGCGGTCCCGAGCAGATCGGCCGGGACCCGCTGCTGACCAAGGTGTCCGACAAGGTGAAGCTGGAGTTCCAGCAGACGTTCATGTTCTACCTGCCGCGGATCTGCGAGCACTGCCTCAACCCGTCGTGTGCGGCGTCCTGCCCGTCCGGTGCGATCTACAAGCGCAGCGAGGACGGGATCGTGCTGGTCGACCAGGATAAGTGTCGTGGCTGGCGGCAATGTGTCACCGGGTGCCCGTACAAGAAGATCTACTTCAACCACAAGACCGGCAAGGCCGAGAAGTGCACGTTCTGCTACCCGCGGGTGGAGGTGGGCATCCCCACGGTCTGCGCGGAGACCTGCGTCGGGCGGTTGCGCTACATCGGAGTGGTGTTCTACGACGCCGACGCGGTGCTGGCCGCGGCATCGGTGCCCGACGACAAAGACCTCTACCCAGCGCAACTGGGAGTGTTCCTCAACCCGCACGACCCGCGTGTGGTGGCCGAGGCCGAGCGGGCCGGGATCTCCCAGGAATGGATCGACGCCGCGCAGGCGTCCCCGATCTACAAGCTGATCGTGGACTACCAGGTGGCGCTGCCGCTGCACCCGGAGTACCGCACCATGCCGATGGTTTGGTACATCCCGCCACTGTCCCCCATGGTGGACGCGCTGGCTGGCACCGGGCATGACGGCGAGGACGCCGGCAACCTGTTCGGTGCGATCGACGCGCTGCGCATCCCGGTGGAGTACCTGGCCGAGCTGTTCACCGCGGGCGACGTCGGCCCGGTGCGGGCCTCGTTGCAGCGGTTGGCCGCGATGCGCGCGCACATGCGCCGAGTCAATCTCGGGGAGCCGGCCGACCCGGAGATCGCCAGGTCGGTGCGCCTGACCACCGACGAGATCGAATCGATGTACCGGCTGCTGGCCATCGCCAAGTACGAGCACCGCTACGTCATCCCCAGCGCGGCCGGCTCCGACGCCCACCGGCTCGACGCCCTGGCGACCGGATGCAGCCTGGAGTCCGATGGCGCCCCAGGCATGACCGCGTTCGACGTCATGGACGACAAGTTCCACCTGACGCAGCAGCCGGCCGACGGCAATGGTGCCGCGGCGCCGGTGGACAAGGAACGCCGGATCAATCTGCTCAACTGGGATGGCAAGTCCACCAACGGTCTGTTCGCCGCCGTGCCAGCTCATGACCCGCAGAGCAACGGTGCCGTACACACGAACGGTGCCAACCCCGCGGTGGAGCCCATCCGATGAGCAGGACCAGGATGGGTCGCCGGAAGGCTGACCAGACCACCCTCGAGCTGACGCTGCGGGATCAGCGCGTGGTGTGGCGGATCGCTGCGCTGCTGCTGGACTACCCCACTAAACAGATCGTGGACATGCTCGACGAGCTGCATGCCGCAGTTCACTCATTGCCCGCTCCGGCCGGACCCGCTCTGCTGTCGTTTATCGACCACGCGCGCCAGACACCGCCGACCGAGCTGGCCGCCTACTACGTGGAGACCTTCGACCTGCGCCGGCGCAACTGCCTGCATCTGAGCTACTACGCCTTCGGTGACACCCGCAAACGGGGTATGGCGCTGCTGCGGTTCAAGCACGCCTACCGGGGCGCGGGTGTCGAGCTGGGCGAGCATGAGCTGCCGGATCACCTGACCGTGGTGCTGGAGTTCGCCGCGACTGTGGACCCGGTGGCCGGCCGGCGGCTGCTCATGGAGTACCGGCCGGTGGTGGAGCTGTTGCGGCTGTCCCTGCAGGACAGTGAATCGCCCTACCGGGCGGTGCTCGACGCGGTGTGCGCCACCCTGCCGGAGCTCAACGTCGCCGACCGGCGCCGGGTCGCCGAGCTGGCCGCGCAAGGGCCGCCGGAGGAGGAGGTGGGTCTGGAGCCGTTCGCGATGGACCCGATGCTGCACGATCAGCTGGGAGGACGCCGGTGACCACCCTGTTGTGGCTGACGTTGCCGTATGTGGCATTCACCTCGTTCGTGGTCGGCCACATCTGGCGCTACCGGCATGATCAGTTCGGGTGGACCACCCGATCCTCCCAGTCTCATGAGGGCCGCCTACTCCGGCTGGGCAGCCCACTGTTCCACTTCGGACTGCTGGCGGTGCTCGGCGGCCACGTGCTGGGCATCGGTGTTCCGGCCAGCTGGACCGCGGCTGTCGGCGTCTCGGAGCATGCTTACCACCTGATGTCGGTGTCGTTCGGCACGCTATCCGGCCTGGCCACGGTCACCGGACTGACGATCTTGCTGTACCGGCGGTTCGCCGTGTCTGCGGTGCGCGCGGCCACTACCACCATCGACAAGGTGATGTACCTGATGCTGTGCGCCGCGATCCTGACTGGGATGCTGAACACCATCGGCAGCAACCTGATCGGTGGCGGCTACGACTACCGGGCGACGGTGTCACCATGGTTCCGCAGCTTGTTCACCCTGTCACCGCAGCCAGCGCTGATGGTCGGCATCCCGATCAGCTTCCAGATCCACGCCCTGGTCGTGCTGGTCCTGCTAGCCGGATGGCCCTACACCCGCCTCGTCCACGTGTTCAGCACACCGGTGGGTTACCTGGTCCGCCCCTACATCGTCTACCGCACCCGCGACGTCGCGCACCCCAGTTCCCGCCGCTACGCCCGAGCCTGGGAAACCGCTCCCCCACGCCGGTAACTGATCACGAGGGTGGCGTGGGAGATGGCGGCGTACTTCGACGCGTTTCCTGATCCCATCACTAAACGACGGAGGGACGCACTCGAGTGACTGGGCCGCTGCCCGATGATTGGAGCCACTGGCGTCAGCAGCTCAACCCCGCTAACTACGACGAGCGCTGGCGGCGGATCGCGGCTAGCGGCGCCAACCCCCATGGCGAAGCCGATTTGGTGCATTCCTACGGCCCTCAGTCCGTGCTGGACGCCGGGTGTGGCACCGGCCGGGTGGCTATCGAGCTGGCTCGCCGCGGGCTCGCGGTCGTCGGTACCGATCTCGATCCAGACATGATCGGCTTGGCCCGCGCGAAGGCACCCGCGTTGACGTGGGTGCAGGCCGACCTCAGTGAGCTCGATATGACAACCCGGTTCGACGCCATCGTGCTCGCTGGCAACGTCATTCCGTACATAGCACGTGATCGGCGCCGAGCCGCAGTCGATGCGTGTGCGCGCCACCTGATGCCAGGCGGTCGGCTCATCGTCGGCTTTCAGCTGCAGCACGGCTGGCCGACTGTGGCCGACTACGACCGGTGGTGCGAAAGCGCCGGTCTCGCCCTCGAAGCCCGATACGCCACCTGGGATCGTCAGGCCTTCACCGATACGGATAGCTACGCCGTGTCGGTGCACCGCTGCGCGGGTCAGCTCAGCTGATCGCCTGCTCGACCGGTGAATAGTCGCCATCGTCGCGGGTCAGCCGCAAGGGCGTGGCCGGATACAGCGGGGGCTGGGCCATGAATCGCGGCCGGCGACCGTGATGCGGCTGCGCGGCGTGGGCCAGGAATGGGTGGCAGAGGTACACGTCCCCCGCGAAAAGGCTCCTGTGCCATGTCACCGACCAGTGGACAGGCTGAGTCCAGGTCGCCTCATCGTCTCGGTCTTTACCAATCTCGGCCCACAGCAGCTCGGTGCAAGCCTGGGCGACCTCCGATGGTACGGCGTTCTCAATCGTGACGAAACCGTCCGCGATGAACTGCCTGGCCAGGAGATCTGCCGCGTCCCGAACCTGATGCGCGGTCACTGCCAGCGCAACTGGTTTTTCAACCCGACCATGATCGCCAAATCTGAGTGATGGCCGCGCAATCCTGCACTGTTGCCGCTCACTGCTGGCGATCTTGCGAACGCCAGGCCGATGGCTATCCGCATTCAGCGGGCTCAGCGGGGCTATCGGGTGCGGAATTACCCCGCTGAGCCCGCTGAATGCGCCGGGGCCACCTGATCAGGCGCTGCGGAGGACGGCGGCGGCACCGGCGAGGGTGGCCAGGCGGTCGATTACGCCTGGATGCGTGCCCAGTGGTGCGGCGATGACATCGGCGCCGGTGGCGGTGAGCCTGCAGTGGAACAGGCCCGGGGCCAGCAGCCACGAGGCGACCGCGACTCGGGGTGCGCCGGCTGCCCGCAGTCCGCGCACCAGGGCCGTCACCGAAGGGGTTCCGGTGGCGACGAACCCGACCCGAACCCGGCAGCCGAGCTCACCGGACAGCTGCACTGCCGCGGCCCGCACATCAGCTACCGCCCGCTCATCCGATGAGCCCGCCCCCGCCAACACCACTGCATCGCCCGGGCACCAGCCGGCGGCACACAAGCGATCAGCCATGGCGCCCACCAGCAACGGGTGCGGCCCGAGGGCAGCGGTGACAGCGACGTCCCGGCGGCCAGTGGCGGCCACCTCTCGCGGTATGTCGGTTCGCACGTGATAACCGCAAGTCAAAAAGGCCGGCACAACGGTGATCGGGCCAGGCACGCCGGCGATCACGTCGCGCACCGCAGGACCGAGTACGTCGACGAAGGCGAGCAGCACGGAGCTGCCAGGCAGCCGGGCGCGCAGCGCATCGGTGAGCTGACCCGCTACCGCGATGCCAGCCGGGTCCCGAGTGCCATGGGCGACCACGACGACGGTGTGCGCTGCGCGCACGTGAGTGGCGATGCGGGCTAGAACGCGCATCGCCGCTCACGCGCGCGTAGCGCCCTCACCGGCAGTCTCCGGGCTCCAGGGCCAACCGGTAGCCGCGCTTGACGACGGTCTGCACCAGCTGCGGGGCACCGAGCGCAGCGCGCAACCGGGCGACCGCAGTCTCCACCGCGTGCTCGTCGTCACCGGCCGCGGGCATCACGGACAGCAGTTCCGCGCGCGGAACCACCCGGCCGGGACGGGCCACCAGCAGCCGCAACAGGGCCATCGGGGTTGGTGGCACGGCACGCAGTACCCCGTCGACGACCGCAGCGTGCCCACGCAGCTCCAGTACGTGATCCGCGACCGGCCAGCGCGGCGCCCGGGCCGGCAGGGCCTCGGACAGGGTGCGCACCAGCGCGCCGATCCGAGATCGTTCCGGCTGCACGGTGGGCACGTCCCGGGCCACCAGGGGTCCTGCGGTGACCGGCCCGACACAGGCGACGAGCACATCCCGGCGCAGGCGTTGCAGCAAGGACCCCAGCACCCCGAGCTCGTCGGCTCGGCTGAGCACGCTGGCCGCGGCGGGTGCGCTGGTGAAACTGACCGCGTCGAGGCCGCCGTCCAGCGCCGCGGCGAGCAGCCGGTCCAGCGGCGCGAGATCCTCGGGTAGCACCCACCGGTAGACGGGCACCTCTATCACCTGTGCCCCGGCGCACCGCAACGCCTCGACGAAATCCGGCAGTGGCTCGCCGTGCAGCTGCACGGCGACTCGCACGCCGTCGAGATCACTGGCCAGCAGGTGTTCCAACACCTCGGCTGAGGACTCTGACGGGGGTGACCAGGCGTCAGCCAGACCGGCGGCCCGGACCGCGCCACGCGACTTGGGACCCCGGGACAGCAAGGTGGCGCGGTGCAATGCACCGATCAGCGCCTCCCCCACCCCCCACCCGTCCGCGGCCTCCACCCAGCCACGGAACCCGATCCCGGTAGTGATCACCACGATGTCCGGCGGGTGGTTGATCAATTGGCCGGTGGCGGCATGCAGTTCGGTGTCATCGGCCACCGGCACGATCCGGATCGCCGCGGCGTGCAGCACCTCGGCACCCCGACGCTCCAGCAAGGCTCCTAGCTCTGCAGCCCGGCGTGCGGCAGTGACACCGACGGTGAATCCCGCCAGCGGTAGTGGTTCGGGTCTCGTGTGCAGGGACATCGCGGTCATACCGAGGAGACTTCCACGACCCCGTTGAGGACCCGCGCCGGAAAGGTTGCCACCGTGATGCTGGGGTCGTCCAGGCATACCCCGGTCGCCAGCTCGAAGACCTGCTTGTAGATCGGCGAGGCCACCGTCGGACGTCCCTCGCGGTCCCCGACGATGCCCCGGGACAACACCGAGGCGCCGCTGAAGGGGTCCATATTGGACAGTGCGTGCAGGGCACCGTCATGGGTGCGGAATACCGCGACCGCGACCCCGTCGATCAGCGCCGCTACCCCGCGTTCCGGCACCAGCTCGTCGTAGCGGCAGACCGCTGTCCAGTGCCGCTGCAGTTGCGCGGTCATCGGACCACTGTCAGCGTCGGGCCCGCGATCAGGACCGGTTGGCCTGGTCTGCGATGGGCGGGGGTGGGCTGGCCACGCTCTTCGACGAACTCGACGGTCGGATCGGGCACACCCGGCGCGTTGACGAATGAGGTGAACCGGGCCAGCTTGGCCGGATCCTCCAGCACGCCGCGCCACTCGTCGGAGTAGCCGACCACGTGCGCCGCCATCGCGGCGTCGAGCTCGGCGCAGATGCCGAGTGAGTCGTCCACGATGACCTCTCGCAGATGGTCCAGGCCACCTTCCAGCTCCTCCAGC
>JAICHZ010000094.1 GCA_025924655.1 Pseudonocardiaceae bacterium
ACCACGCTATCCGAGCGGGAAGCCAGCGTTATCCGGCTGCGCTTCGGACTCACCGACGGCCAGCCACACACCCTGGACCAGCTCGGCCACGTCTACGGAGTCACCCGGGAACGGATCCGGCAGATCGAAATCAAGACGATGGCCAAGCTGCGCCAGCCCTCGCGCTGCCACGCGCTCCGCGGCTACCTCGACCAACACTAAGGACACGGCCAAGGACAAGCGAGACACAAGTGCCTGGGTCACGAGCTTGGGGAATCTGTCTATCGTGTCAGTCTGTTCCGGCTCACCGGCGGCTATGAAGGTCTTCGGGTGTCCACTGTTGACCCGTCTTAGCAGCACCTGGAGAGCACGGTCGGGTGGGGGACGACGCGGCGTGGTGGCCCCGTCCGGTGGCTCCGTCAGTGAATTCGCTGGTCTAGGATGTGTGGCGAATGGTGCAGTGTCCGCGCCGTTCGCACAGAGCACCAGACCCAGACCCCGTCGGCGCTCTGCGAGGCACGATGGATGACGCCCCCGCTCGGTGGGGTCTGTCTTCATCGCTGCGTGCCGGGCGAACGGTGAGGAGCCAAACCAGTGACGATCACAACAGGCCTGTACCCGCGCTTGACCGATGCGCTGACCGCCTCACCAGAGGTGACGATCAGCGCCGGGCAGGTGGG
Source organism: Pseudonocardiaceae bacterium (assembly GCA_025924655.1). GTDB lineage: Bacteria > Actinomycetota > Actinomycetes > Mycobacteriales > Pseudonocardiaceae. Next base: position 660 of record JAICHZ010000094.1, read on the forward strand.
TTTGCTGTCGGTGACTGGGCGGCTAGACGAGACAGGGCTGACGCAGCTGCGTAGGCAGTTGCAGGCACTGTTCACTACCAATGCTCAGTATCTGGTGGTGAATCTGGCCGGGGTGATCAGCTGCGACTATCGATTGTTTGACGTGCTGACCTGGACCCACCAGGTTTTAGCCGACCGCCAGGGTTGGATGCGGCTGGTCGGGGTCGGTCCCGCGGTCCGCAACGCCCTAGATGAAGCCACGCCGTCGGAGTGCCTACTCATCTACCAAGCCTCGGACTGGACCGACGTATCGCGCTGCCCCCGCCAGGCCGAAAAGAGCACCGAGTACGTGGCCGACCACCACCCCGTCACCAGAATCAGTTGAGGTGACGAAGACCGGTGGCGTTTGACCTGCTTGGTCGTAATGGGCGGGGTGTCGTCCCGGGCTACTCGGCGGAGCGTCGTATGGTGTCGATGAGTATGTCGATCAAGTGGCGGCGGGTCCGCGAGCTCATCCCGTTGAGCACCGCCTGCAGGCGTCTGGCGGTATTCAGGTCGGTGTCGCCAACTATCGGTTCGGCCTCGGCGGTCAGGGTCAGCTGGACGCGCCGACGGTCCCGCGGGTCCGGCGTGCTGCACACCAACCTGGCGCGGACCAGCCGATCGACCATCGCGGAGGTCGCCGCCGCTTTGGTCCCTAAAGACTGCACCAAGCCAGTGACGGTAACCGGTGCCAGCGCACTGATCAGGTGCAGCGCGCTGAGCTGTAACAGCGTCACCCCCTGGCCCGCCCAGACGGCGGGGCTGGCGGCGACCACCACCCGCAGATGGGCCACGAGCCAGTCGACATCCTCAGCGGTCACTACCCCCGCGTTGTGGCCCACCACACCATCAGCCCCGGGCGAAGCAGTGATGCCCACGAGTGACACGCCGCTGGACTCAGCTCCCCACCGTGCGTGCGCATGACCAGCCGCCACGTTATCTCCCCCAGCCGACACCGACACTTGTCAGCCACCGGGGTCTGGGGCGGCACCACCCTCGACCCGTGCTCCTCGAAGGAAGCTACGAGCATGAGAGCTGACAGTTACTCTACAACGCTCATCGGCCAGCGATCGACTCCGTCATCGCAGTAAACATCCACCGCGACACCAACGTCGCCGCGCGGTCGTACGGGCCAGCACCGACTCCGCCGTGTTCGAACCCGACCTCGCCCGCGTGCGGGCGTGGGCGTCGCTGCTGACCACGGTCAGCGGGCCACCGTCGCGGTCCATGGTGATCCCGCAGGACGGACAGCCCGCAACCGATGGTGTCCGCGGCGTAGCGGGCGAGCTCGTCGAGAAAGCCGGTGATGTCTGGGGTGTCGAGAAGCAATTGCTGAAGCTCGCTCAGCGCCTTGGCGCGGTCGTGGGAATGGTCATTATCGACGCGATCTGGCATCTGTCGCGACCGATCTCGGAGCGGTGGCCCGGACTGATCGATCATCACAGATGGCGCGCCGGCGTGGCTTGACGAACTCGGCGTACTCCGACACATCCACAATCGCATAGCCAGTGTTTGGGGTCTAGTTAAGGTGTGACCTGGTCGCTACAGTCAGGGGCACGGTCAGATAGGTCGGCGCGGTTACGCCGGGTGGCAACGGCCGGCCCGCCCGGTAGCCCCAGGAATGCCGTTGTATCCGCGTCTTTCCTCCGTGGCGCGGGTGAAGCCCCGGACGAGGCAGGCAAACGCTGTTGACCGCGTCGTGGAGCTATCCAAGGTTCGGGAGAATGGCCTGCGGGCCACCCGACAGGGCGATTCCGCCTCAGATCGATACCGAAGTACCACAGGGGCGTGCCCAACGGGAGCTCGATACGTCCGTGGGCTGGGGCGCCCCAGAGATCGTCGAGGAGAGGCCATGACCGAACGGCTCGATGCCCACAATGTCTCCGTCGACACGCCGCTGGTCCAGAGCGGTGCGTGCGCCCGCATCCATCTGCCGTCCGGCTGGATTTGCGCGCTGCCCCACCGCCATCGCGGAAGCTGCGAGTTTCTGCACCCGGACGACATCGCGGATGCCAAGAAGGAGCGCTCCTCGATGCCTGGACCGGCACCTGGCGGCAGCGGACATGAGTCGACGGCCGAGAGATCCGCCTACGCCGCCTACACCTGCCAGCGGTGACTCACGTGATACCCGCTCCAACCGATGCCCCCCGCCCCCGGTCAATACCGAAGCGAAGCATCACCGAGGCTCCAGTCGAGTACTCGTGATCACCCGGACCGCCTTGGAGTGACGACTGAGCCACGGAGAAATCGTGACGCACTGTCATCGCGTAGTGTTTTTCATGTCACCGAGATTTATTGGGGCAGGGATTGCGCACTGCCCCACCGGTGAGGACGGTCATCAGTGGACGGCATATTCAGCATCCCCCACCCCCGGGAGCACTAAGGCATGCCAACTCGAGTCAAAGACGGCCAACAGGTTGCCGCCACGGATACGACCGCGCGGGCGCCGGAGCTGATGATCCAGCTCGTGCGCCACGGGCAGGACGCCTCACTTAGATCGCTGCAGGTGTGGGCTGAGCTGTCCCGCCAGCTTGGCGCCACCGCGCTGCACTCCCCGGCCCGTGCGGCGATGGTTCATTTGGCCTACGACCTGTTCGAGAAGTTGCTCACCGCTCAGCGCCAAGTCGTCGACGAGCTCGTCGCCACCCAACGTCACCTCGCTCACCGCTTCCTCGACACCACCGCCATCGTCACCGGCGTCGATGACGACCCGGTCCGTCGGTAGGACAACCCCAGCGGGGGGATTCCCCCGGCCGATACACCGTCCACGAGGCAACCGCGCCGGCGTCCCGACCAAGGTGCGACCCGTCCGGGACAGCCCCTGGAGGTCGCGGAAATGATCGTCCGGTGCCGGTAGGCTGACGACACCGGTCGCGGGTCCGGGCCGGGACAGCCACCAGCGTGAGGGAGGCTCCGGTGGATCACATCGATGAGCCCGTTCGGGCTGGCTAATGGGTACCCCGCAGACCGGTGAGCTGCCGGTCGGGCAGACCGCGGCCCACCGGGCGCCGCAAGCGACGCGGATGCTCGCCTGGGCTGGTGTGGATGGCCAGCGGCTGGAAGCGGCGCGGGTGGTCCTGGGCGAGCGCAGCCTGCGGGCCAGTGGATCACTGGTCAATACCCGCCACGAGGGCACCGAAGTGTACTTCGCGTCCTACTCGCTGGCCACCGACAACGCTGGGGTGGCCCAGCGGCTGGCCGTGCGGACCACTTGGGCCCACGGTGAGCAGTACCTCACCCTGACTCGCTCCGAGGAGGACCTCTGGCTCGTCGACTATCAGCTCGACCAGGGTGCGCGTACCCTGCGCACCCACTTCGGTGGCGCCCTAGACGTCGACCTGGCATTCAGCCCACTGTTCCCTGCCCTGCCCATCCGCCGGCTGGGCCTGCACCGCGACCCCGCCCAGCACGACCTGACGGCGGTGTTCATCTCATTACCCGCTCTTGAGGTGGACTACGTCCAGCAGACCTACCGCACCATATCGGTGGGCGAGCCCACCGTGGTCAGCGTCACCAACGAGGTATTCACCACCGATCTCATGGTCGACACCGACGGCCTGGTGATCGATTACCCGGGGTTGACCCATCGGACCTGAATTAGCCGTCAGCCGGCGGCGCGACCACCGTCACCCGCGGTTGGCAAGCCAAAGCAGCTGAGCTGCGGTAACTCGGCTCCTGTCACCCCTCGGGCCGTGTGGTATCGGGTGACGGATCTGTATCATGGGCGAGGTAGCCCCAGACCCCGGCGATGTCCGATGCCCTCTACCGGAAGGCCTCGCCGTGGCGGTGCAGCTAGAGCACACCGGGCCAGAAGACACCCTCCGCCGGGTCGCCATCGGTCCCGCTGCGGTGGTGCCCCGGTGAGCACCCCCTGGCTCGGTCTAGGGCGAGATACTTCGAAGCCAGCACCGCCAGCTACCGGCATGGTTGAGGGACTTTCCGACGTCGAACTGGTGCGAAGAGTCGTGGATGCCGACGGGACGGCACTGTCTCAGCTGTATCAGCGTTTCGGCCGGCCGTGCTACTCGCTGGCCCGCCGGATCTGTGTCGATGAGGGGCTGGCCGAGGACGTGGTGCAGGAGGTCTTCCTGACACTGTGGCGCGATCCGAGCCGCTTCGACCCGTCCCGGGGCGGCTTCGCCACCTGGCTGCTCACACTGATCCACCACAGGGCGGTGGACGCGGTGCGACGAGAAAGCACCATCCGTCGGCGCATGGTGGCTGCGCCCGAGGTGGGCGAGAACTGGTCACCCATCCCGGCACCCGGCGCCGACCAGGCGGCGATGGCACGTGTCGCGGCCGGGCAGGTACGCGCGGCGCTGCATCATCTACCCATCGAACAGCGGCAGGCGCTCGTCCTGGCCTACTTCGGCGGGCACACCCAGCGTGAGATCGCAGTGCTGACCGGTGCCCCGCTGGGCACGGTGAAGTCCCGCATGTTTACCGCGGTGCAGCGGCTGCGCTCGCTGCTAACCGATCAATGGGGGCACGGCGCCCTGGTCGCCGAGGCCCACATGGTCAGGGAGTGAACCTGCGAAGGGATCTTTCCCGCCCACAGGCCATCCTCAGCGGCGAGTAGCACAATCGGGGTGTAGCGGGACTAGTCGACGGGGAATCGATAGGTCAGCTCGGGCCGATCGCCGGGGAACGTGCTGTCGCACGTCTCAACCGGGCTAGGTACACATGGTCGACCGGTGATGGTGATCGGCTTTTCGATGAGGTGCGGTTCGGGCTCAGCGCCCTGTGGGGCGAACCAGGGAACATGTGCCGGCGCGTCTGGGCACAGTGTCCATTTCCGGCCGACCCGGTCGACGCCTATCGGGTACACGGTCAGGGCACCGTCCGCCTGGATGTGCAACCGGAGAAAATGCTTGAGGTCCTGGTGGTGCTGGGCTGAGTACCCCTCTGTTTCGTGCAGGCCAAAGCAGTTGGCGACCCAGAGGTAACCCGACATCCCCACCATTCCTCCGATGCCACCCACCGGGAAGAGCAGGGTAAGGAAGGCGACCAAGGACCACCCGCCCCGAAGCCCGAAGGCAGACGACAGCCACGAGCAGGCAATCATAACGCCGGCCGCGCCTGCGAGCTGCAGCGTCGAATGGACCATCCCCAGCAGGAATCGACCGACGCCGCGGGCATCGTGGGCGAAGCGCACCATCCCCACCACGGACACCATCACGATCAGGACCAAGAGGAAGAACGTCGGGCTCTCCCACACCACGCGAAGCAAGCCGCTAAGGCCGAGTGACACGTGACGATCTCTGAGGTGCAGTCCCAGCATCAGAGCCAACAGCACTTGGACGGCGCCGAACACCCCGGCAAGGGGAAGGTTGTACGGAGTGAGCAACCAGATTCGCTTCCGCAGCCGTTTTGACGCTGCCGGTGACGGATAGGTGCTCGCTTTGCGGTAGGCGACGGATCCTTCTGCACCAGGAAGGTCCATGCGCTCGGGGAGGTTGTGGGTGGGGTGTAAGAAGGCGCCGCCGCCACCGGAAGCGATGTGCTGACGAGAGCCATCTTCCTGTTCGTAGCGGGCGTAGTAGTGCTTTCCACTCTTGAGGGACAGCACCAGCTGGGCGCCACAGGGTTGGATGATCTCCCGCTCGAGGAATTCCACATCCCTGTCGGAATGGACCTCGGTGCCCTTTCGGCCGCTCTCGACCTCCTTGGCCATACACAAGATGATGCGGTCCCCCGGCTGTACCTGGTGGAGGGCGACACCGGCGAAGTACCGCAATTGGGCTTCGTCGATATAGGACCCGAACTGGATGTCAACGCCCCACAGCCACCAGCGGTGCGGGAGCTTAAGCGCGAAATAGCTCCGACGCTGCAGCGTTTTCCACCCACCGATCCAGCGCTTGCGGCAGAAGATGCTCGTGAAGTTGACCAGCCCGTCATACCAGTCATGGCTTCCCGGAATGGCGAAAAGCTCAGGAGCTTCTCCCCCGGCACACGGCAGCGCCGCCCGGTACGGACCGAGCATGCGGTTCTGGTACTCGGCGGCCGTGGGCACCGGATACACCTGGTCGCCCCCCATGACGAGGATCCGCCCCCGCTGCGTGGCGTGGACCTCGCCGTCCCAGTCGAGCTTGAGCTCTTCGCTGGCCAGCAGCCTGGCCACCGTGTACGTCGAGTTCCACCCGTCGCCGAGGTCTGCCACGTAGTCAAGCCACAGATCGGCTTGCCCAGAGCGATCCGGGACCTCGGCCGGCTCCATGGCCTGTAACTCCCGGCCGTCAGCGTAGGAGCTGAACACACCGGACAGCAAAACCCGCACCGCGGTGTCGAGGAGTTGGTGAGGGTCAAGCCAGCGCACCATGTGCTTGCGCACGAAGCCCAGGTCGGAATCGCAAGACGGGCGAGGGGGGCTCGACGCGGGCGTATCGGCGGAACCCGCAGGCGTCTCAGCGATGCTCAACATTCTCCCAGCGGGGCGGGCTAGACGCGCACCAGCAGGGCGCCCGGGTCAACGCTCATCCGCAATCCCCGCACTTCACCCACCGGATCGCCATCGAGTTGGGCCAACTGTGGAGCCTCCGCACTGAGGATGACGGTGCGGCCTTGCCAGTGCTGCACTATCCGGTGGCCCCGGCAGCGGCGGCTCAGCACTCGCGCGGTCACCGCCAGCCAGCCGAAGATATCCCTGGGCCCGATGGCCACCACATCCAGCAGCCCGTCATCCACCCTGGCCGCGGGCATCAACACCAGCCCGGCGAGAAGCCTGCCGCAGTTGCCGACCACCACCGTGCGGACGCGACGGGGCAGCTCAATCCGGCCATCCACAGCGAGGGCGATCGAGGCCCTCGGCCCCTTCAGCGCGCGCATTCCGGAGACGAAATACGCCAGCGGGCCCAGCCGGGACTTCAACTCATGAGGCGCGCCGGCCATGATCGCCGCATCAAAGCCCACCCCAGCCATCACCAGAAACACCTGCTCCTCGGCGCGGTCATCGATGAACACCCGACCGACGTCGACCGCGCGGTTTTCCCCGGACAACGCAATCCGAGTGGCTCGGACCGGGTCACCCAGCCCAATGGCAAGGTTGCGGGCCAACAGATTGCCGGTACCCGCAGGCAGCAGACCCAGCGGGGTGCCGGATCCGGCGAGGACCTGCGCCACATGGCGGATCGTGCCGTCCCCGCCACAGACGAGCACTACATCGGCGCCAGCGGCCAGCGCAATTGTGGCCTGACCACCACCCGGGTCCTCAACTGTGGTCTCAAGCCACAACGGTGGCGCCCACCCCAGCTCCGCGCACACCCTAGCGATCTGGGTCTGCAGCGACCTCAGGTCGTCGACGACGTTCGGGTTGACCACCACTGCCGGCAGCCGGCCCGCCGGCAGCGACTGCGGCGCCGAGCCCGTCTGGGTGGTACTGCTGGGAGCCTTCGCGCGTGCGCGCGCAACGCCGCCACGGGCGCGCACGTCAGATGGTCGACTGCGTGCGCTCCGCGCTCCGACTACCTCAGCTGTGCGCATCGACGGAATGTGGGTTGGTGGCGGTGCGAACCGACGTCATGTCGGCGTTCCCGTCCCGGCGTGAAGGACTACCGGTGTCATGGTGAGGCCGACAACGACGCGGGCTAGGATGCCGTGCGCACGAAGAGTAGTCGACCGTTGCCGACTTTACTCTTACTCGGTTCACTACGCCACCGGTGTAAGCCGGACCGTTCACCCAACACCATGCTGTATTCGTTACTCGACAACGGGATGTTCATTTATAGCCACTTCCGGCCGATCGAGACTGCCTGAGCTGAGATGATGGGTCACGGATCGGCTTCAGTTGATGGGACACACGACAGAGCCGATTTCTGCGGTCTGATGGTGTGGCCGTACGCCTCGCGGCCGTGGCGCGGCAGCAGGCGGCCGCCGGCCCGGCGGCTGATGGGTGCCACCGAGGAGCTGGCCAGGGCCGTGGGCCTGTAACAGGTGAAGCGCGAAGATCGAGACCTCGGCGTGCTCGTGGTCCGGGCCGGTCAGGTTCCCATCCTTGCCGTAGTGCAGATCCTTATCGCCCAAGTTCCGCGGAGTGTCTTCCAAACGTTGCTCACGGCTCCCGGTACGGCTCTGTGGTAAAGCCGGGCAAGGTCAGCGGTCCCTTGGCAAGAACTCCGCCACGTCCGGCGATCATGCCCGATTGCCACGGTCGAGCGATACCGCAGATCACCGCTGTGGACGAGCTATCCGGCACCCACAGGGTTACTTACGAGCGATAGAGCGCCTCGATGGCTGCGGCATACTTGGTCATGATGGGGCGGCGTTGGAGTTTCATCGTCGGGGTGAGCTCGACTCCACCGGGCAGCCACTGGGCGTCCAGCAGGGTCCAGCGCTGGATCTTTTCGGGCACTGAGAGCTGCGCGTTGGCTTGGGCGACCCCGGCGGCGACGTCCTCGAGCACTCGCCGGTCAGCGCACAGCGCGCTGAGTGACGTCTCCGGCAACCGATGGCGGTCGGCGAATGCGGCGGCGGCGTCGGGATCCAGCACGAGCAGCGCCACGTTGTACGGGCGGGCGTCGCCTATGCACACCGCTTGACCGATCAGCGGGCTGGCGGCCTTCAGGCGGCCTTCGACGTTAGCCGGAGACATGTTGTGCCCGGCGACGTTGATGATCATCTCTTTTTTGCGGTCGATGATCCGGAGGTAACCGTCCTGGTCGAACTCACCGATATCGCCCGAATGCAGCCAACCCTGCGGGTCGATCGTCTCGGCGGTCTTCTCCGGGAGGTTGCGGTAACTGAGCATGCGGGTCGGACCGCGCATGAGCACCTCGCCGTCGTCGGCCAGGCGCAGCTCGATGCCCGGCATCGGCAGACCCACCGTGCCGATCTTGACTCTGTCGATCGGGTTGATGGTGGCGAGGCAGATCTCCGACATACCGTAGCCCTCACACAGCGGCACCCCGAGCGCCCAGAAGAACTCGATCACCTCTGGGGGGATCGGAGCCGCCCCGACCACGGCGCTTTCGACCCAATCGAGGCCGAGACGAGTCCGCAGCCCGGATAGCACCAACGTCTCGGCTAGCTCATGTTCGGCCCGCAACGCGGCGGTGGGCTGCTCACCGGCCTGCTGCGCGCGCAGCACACGTAGCCCGACCTCGATCGCGTGCTGGAGGCCCCGGCGACGGTGATCCTGCGGTTCAGTGCTAATGGAGGCCAGCACGCCCGCTTCGAGCCTTTCCCAGACCCGCGGTGGTCCGGCGAACCAGGTCGGACGCGTGTCCACAAGCGCGGCTGCCAGGTGGTTCAAGTCGGCGCAGCAGGTCAACGTTCCGCCCAGAGTCAGGGCGACATAGTGCTCGAAGACTCGCGCGATTGCATGAGCCAGCGGCAGGTACGACACTGCCGAGAAACCGTCGCGGAAGGCGGGAATCGCCTGGTGCTGTGCCCGGGCGTTGGCGATCACGCTGGCGTGAGTGATTTGCACACCCTTGGGCGGTCCAGTTGTGCCCGAGGTGTAGATCAAGGTGACGACGTCGTCTGGCTGCACCGTCTGCCAGGTAGAAGCCAGATCGAAGTCGGGGTCCCCGGCGGCGTCGAGCGCATCCAGTGACAGCACGTTCTCACCGCCGTCGACCGACACAATGTGCATCAGCTGCGGGCATGTCCGACGGGCTTGCCCGAGCATGTCGGCGAACGCTTGCTCGGTGATGGCCACCGCGCAGTTAGCGTCGCGCAGCACGTACTCCACCTGTTCCTGAGCGAAGGTGTTATAGATCGCGAACGCGGTGGCACCGAGGTGCATCGCGGCAACGTCCACCCAGTAGAACTCCGGCCGGTTCGTCAGCATAAAAGCGACCGTGTCGCCGCGGCGAACGCCAAGCGCGGCCAATCCGGCCGCGGTGCGCCGCACCCGCTCGGCGTACTGCTTCCAGGTCACCACTACCGCGTTGCCCGGTGTGCGCAACGCCACCCGCTGCGGACAGGTCGCCGCAGTGGTCTGAAAGGCCTCGCAGAGCGTTGCCGCGTCGAGCGCGCGGCCCGCAACCGGGCGCTGGAGGATGTTCATTGTCATCGTGGGTCTCCAGACAAATAGCGGAATCCTCGGCATGACCGGGGTTGAGTGCGGTAGGGGTGCACGCCAATACAGAGCGGGCTTCTCCTCCTCGTGATACCCGGCCCGACGGCCACAAAAGGGTGACGTCGTCACGTCCCGAACGGTTTAATGCCCCGTACCAGGAAGCAGGTCGCCGCGGCGACGAAGCAACCCGTCTCAGCCGTTTCGGTCAATTCCGCCAGCCAGTGAGACTTGTCGGCAGCGGTGATGACCCCAGCCTGTGCGGCCTGCCGCAGCGTCACGTCGAGCCGGAAGCTGTCGATGGTTTCGAGCAGGTCGAATGCCACAACGTTCCCGGCGTCCTCCGCTAACGCTGCAGCGACGTCCTGGGCTCCGGAACGCCTTGGAGGGCGAGCTTGGGACCTGCCAGCCCAGACGTAGGCGCAAGCACAACGAAGTTGTCCACTGTTGCTACTTCTTGGTACCCGAGGGCCTCGCGCCAGAAAGCAGCTAGGCGCACAGAATCGGCGCAGTCAAGGGTGAGCGACGGCCCGATGCTCGACCGCACCGCCCGCCTGCTTGCCACCGCCGCCCGGCGATGGCTACCGCGTACACCGCTTCATCCGGGCCCCAATACTCGTGCCTGACCCGACAGGGCACGCATAAGAGTCAACGCAGCACCTATGGGGATCACGCCGAACCGAGCATTTAGTGCCCAGGACCGGCGGCGGACCCGCCGTAGCGGGCTAGTACCACCGACGGTGTCTCGACGTTGTGTCCGGCGTCGATGGACTGGGCGAGCCGGACGTATTGTCCCTCGGCCCACATCAGCGGCGCGGCGCTGCCGGTCGTCCTGCCGAGTGCGAAGCAGGATACGTCGGTACGGTCCCAGATCTGCTCCGGCACGAAGTATCCGTCGTTGATCGCATCCG
>JAICHZ010000095.1 GCA_025924655.1 Pseudonocardiaceae bacterium
CGGCGGCGTGAAGCAGAAGTTGCTCGCCGCGCATCGGGCTGGGATCACCACGGTGCTGCTGCCCCGGCGCAACGAACCCGATCTCGACGAGGTGCCGGAGTCGGTGCGCCAGGAGCTCACCGTGCATCTGGTCGGCGACGTTCGCGAGGTGCTCGAACTCGCCCTCGAATCGGCGACTCCCGCCGCAGCCGCCGCTTGACGGACGCGCCGGCGAGCGTCGGAGGTAGGTTTCGGGGATGGACGAGAACAGGGCCCGACGGGTCGCCGACGCGCTGCGCGAGCGCGGGATCGACGCGCACCTGGCGAGGGTGGGTGTCTACCAGAGCGGGGTGCGCGTGTCGCTTCCCGACGGGCGGGAGGCGATGTGGGACTCCGACGGCACCGCGAGCCTCGAAGCCCAAGTGATGCGTGACGGTGTTCTCGTCGGCTTCGTCCCCGTCATCGAAGGCTCCGAAGACTTCGATGAGTCTCAAGTGGTCGACGCTATCGCCAGAACCGACTACGAGCAGCCGATCGCGCGACAGCATCGCATCGCACCGCCGCCCGCTGCTGCGCTGCCGCCCGAAGGTGGCCTGTTTCGGCGTTTTCTCGACGGTTTCCGGTATCGATAGCAGCCGGTGCTGGGCCGGGGGGTATGGCCCGGTTTGCTGTGGCGTCGACCGAGGTATACCGATGCGGTGATGGACCGCGCGAGCCCCACCCTCGGAAGGGACCTGCACACGACTTCCCGGCAGAGAAGGATCGCTGGCATGCGTCATCGACAGTTAGGTGAATCCGGTCTCACGGTGTCGGTGATAGGTCTCGGAGGCAACAACTTCGGTGGTCGCATCGGTCTGGAGGAAACGCGTAGCGTCGTCGATGCTGCCGTCGACTGCGGCGTGACGCTCATCGACACCGCCGACATCTACGGCAATCACGGCGGATCAGAGGAGCTGTTGGGACAGGTGTTGGCGGGTCGGCGCGAGCACGTCGTGCTGGCGACGAAGTTCGGCATGGACATGGGGGACGGGACAGTTGCGCGGGGATCGCGCAGCTACATACGACGCGCGGTGGAGGCGAGTCTTCGCCGTTTGCAGACCGACTACATCGATCTCTACCAATACCATGCGCCTGATGGCGTCACTCCGCTGGAAGAGACATTGGCGACGCTCGACGATCTCATCACGGATGGTAAAGTGCGTTACATTGGCTCGTCCAATTTTTCCGGATGGCAGATCGCCGATGCCGATTGGATTGCTCGGACCCAACATCAGGCTCGGTTCGTGTCGGCGCAGAATCACTACAACCTCCTGCAACGTGGCGCGGAACACGAAGTCATCCCGTCGTGCGTGAATCGCGGAGTTGGCGTATTGCCGTATTTTCCCCTGGCGAATGGGCTGCTCACCGGCAAGTACCGTCGCGGACAGGCTCCACCTCGTGGGACGCGCTTGACCGGGCGTGCGTCCGAGCTGACCGACGACATGTTCGATAAGCTGGAAGCGTTGGAGCGGTTTGGTGCGGAGCGCGGTCGCTCGCTGCTGGACGTTGCAATCGCCGGATTGGCGGCCATGCCGGGGATTGCCTCGGTCATCGCGGGCGCGACGAAACCTGAACAGGTGCGAGCCAATGCTGCCGCCGTTGCGTGGGAATTGTCGTCGGACGAGTTCGACAAGCTTCGCTCGGCACTGAGCTGAACCCAGCGGTGCAATCGACCGCTCCGACCTAGGTCTCGGCCGCCGAGGCGGCAGCACCGCCCGTCCTATGCGCGGGCGGATGGATCTGAGCGCTGCGTAGGTCTCATAGCAGCCCGTTGACATGATTGCTTAGCAAAGCCTAACCTCATGACACCAAAGAGTGAGGTGAGGCTAACATGCTACCCAGAGTGGTGATCGGGTTCCGCGGAGGTGCAGTTCTGCTGGTTTCCACTGTGGTCCTGGTGGCTGGTTGTAGCGGGCCAGCCCAACCGGCCCCTCCGGCGACCGAGGTGAAAATCAGCCTGTCGGACTCCGGCTGCGAGCCGAAACCGGCAAGCGTGCCTGCGGGTCCGGTGACGTTTTCGATCACTAACTCCGGATCGCGCTTTGTGACCGAGGTGGAGCTGCTGCGCGAAAACAGGATCCTCGGTGAGAAGGAAAGTCTCATGCCCGGTATGTCCGGAAGTTTCTCGCTGCGCCTCGATGATGGCGGCACCTACCTCATTCACTGCGCCGGTGGCGCGACGAACAGCTGGCCCTTCACCGTCACGGGTGGCTCAAGCCAGCCGGGTACCGCCCCCGGAAACGCCTCGCTGCTCGCCGCCACGCAGGGCTACCACGATTACGTCGTCGCCGAGGTAGACCAGTTCGTACCCGCCACCAAGCAGTTCACTGATGCAGTACGCGCAGGTGACATGGACAAGGCCAAGCAGATGTTTCCGCTGGCGCGCCTGCACTACGAGGGCATCGAGCCGGTGGCTGAGAGCTTCGGGGACCTGGACCCGAGCATCGATGCCCGCATCGACGACGTGGACAACCCCGCTGACTGGACCGGCTTCCACCGCATCGAGAAGGCGATGTGGCAGGACAAGACGCTCGCTGGGATGGGCCCCGTGGCCGACAAGCTCGACGCCGACGTGATCACGCTCAAGGCGAAAGTGGCTGGCGAAACCTACCAGACCGCGCAGCTGGCCAACGGTGCCGTCGAGCTGCTCAACGAAGTCTCGACCAAGAAGGTGACGGGGGAGGAGGACCGGTACTCGCACACCGACCTGTGGGACTTCGCGGCCAACGTCGACGGCGCACGCAAGTGTTTTGAGCTGCTCAAGCCCGCGCTGGCGGCCAAGGACCCGGATCTCGCCCAACGGCTGGAGGCACGCTTCACCGACGTGGCGGACAAGCTGTCGAAGTACCGGCAGGGCGACGGCTACGTCGACTACAGCACAGTTCCCGAAGACCAGCGGCGCGAGCTCGCCGACGCGGTGAACGCGCTGGCAGAGCCGTTGTCCAGAGTCGCGGGCTTGGTGGTCTGACATGGAGCCCACCTCGGCTCGCCCCATTGTCAGCGGTGCGGTCTCGCGGCGCCGCCTGCTGGGCGGTGTCGCCGGGCTCGGGATCCTCGGCGCCTCGGGTGCCGGGCTCACCAGCTGCGCGCACGCCACTGACAACGCTTCTACCGCCCAGCAGACCGTGCCCTTCTATGGCAGTCACCAGGCTGGGATCACCACTGACGTGCAGGATCGGCTGGCTTTCGCTGCCTTCGACGTCACGGCGACCCGCCGCGAGGACCTCGCGGACATGCTCAAGACGTGGACCGCAGCGGCGGAGGCGATGAGCCGGGGCGTCATGGTTCCCGGCGACTCGCACGCCGGCGCGGTGCCCCCGGCAGACACCGGGGAGGCGGTGGGACTGTCACCTGCTCGGCTGACCGTCACCGTCGGGTTCGGCCCAACCCTGTTCGACGAACGTTTCGGGCTGGCGCCTCGGCGCCCGGCGACGTTCACCGCGCTGCCGGCGCTGCCCGGCGAGACCCTCGACCCTGCGTCCTGCGGAGGTGACATCGCCATCCAGGCCTGCGCCGACGACCCGCAGGTCGCCTTCCACGCGGTGCGCAACCTCGCCCGGCTGGGACGCGGCGCAGTGGTCACCCGGTGGACGCAGCTCGGCTTCGGTCGCACCTCCGTCACCGGCACGACACAGGAGACACCCCGCAACCTGATGGGATTCAAGGACGGCACGCGCAACATCCGCAGCGACGACCCGGCGGCCCTTGCCAAGCACGTGTGGGTCGGCGCTGAGGCGGGGCAGGAGTGGATGCGCGGCGGGAGCTACCTGGTGGCGCGCCGGATCCGAATGTTCATCGAGACCTGGGACCGCGACGTGCTCAGCGATCAGGAGGCGGTGTTCGGCCGCGCGAAGTACGCCGGCGCCCCGCTCACCGGCAAAGCCGAGTTCGATGCCCCCGATTTCGCGGGCCGCACCACGGACGGTGAGCTGGCTATCCCGGACAACGCGCACATCCGGCTAGCAGCGTTCGAGGCCAACGATGGCGTGCGGATCCTGCGCCGCGGGTACTCCTTCACCGATGGCATCGACGCGCGGACCGGCACGCTTGACGCCGGCCTGTTCTTCATCAGCTTCCAGAAGGACCCTGCACAGTTCGTCACGCTGCAGCGCAAACTCGGGAAACACGATGCGCTCAACGAATACATCCGCCATGTGGGTTCCGCGCTGTTCGCTTGCCCGCAAGGCGTCGCGAATGCATCGGGGTACTGGGGACGCGCGCTGTTCGAGGGTTGACCGGCCCGCTGCCGACCACTCACAAACTGCACCCAGGCCACTCTCAGGTTGCAGCGGTGTAATCGAGGGAGAAGAACTGGTCGGCGGAGAGGAGCGGCCGTGAGCGAGGTCGACCGTCCGGGCGGCTACTGGCTCCCCCAGGTTGCGCCGCCCCCGAGAAGGCACCCGCTGCGCCTGGTGGTTGTCCTGCTCGTCGCCGCAACGCTGTCTGCGGTGGCGCTTGGCGTAGGTCGAGCCGCCTGGCAGGCAGCTTTCACTTTCCCGCTGGTGTCGTCGCTGCGGACGCCATTAGCAGGCCTCCCACCGTGGGGACCATCGACGGTCTCGCCGCCGGCAAGCCCGTCCGGTGGGTCGGCGGATCCCTCGGCGTTGGTGGCGAAGGTCGCTCCGGGTCTGGTGGACATCAATACCCAGCTGGGCTACCAGAACGGCGAGGGCGCCGGCACCGGAATCGTGCTCACCCCCTCCGGTGAGGTGCTGACCAACAACCACGTGATCAACGGGGCCACCAGTATCACGGTGACCGACATCGGCAACGGCCAAACCTACGCTGCCACGGTTGTGGGCTACGACCGCAATCATGACGTCGCGGTGCTCAAGATGCAGGGAGCCTCCGGTCTGCAGACCGCCTCGATCGGCGACTCCAACGCGGTCGCAGTCGGCGATGAGATCGCGGCGATCGGAAATGCCGGTGGCGTCGGCGGTACCCCGAGTATCGCGGCGGGCACAGTATCCGCCCTTGATCAGGCCATCACCGTCAGCGATGACACAACTGGGAGCAGTGAGCAGCTCGACGGGCTGATCCAAGTCGCAGCCGACGTGGAGCCAGGTGACTCGGGGGGCCCATTGGTCAACACCGCGGGACAGGTCGTCGGTGTCAATACCGCGGGCGCCGCCGGCTCACGGGTCGAATCCACGACTAGCGAGGGAATGGCAATCCCGATCAACGACGCGATCGCGATCAGCAAGCAGATCGATAGCGGTCCCGGCTCCGCGAACGTCCACATCGGACTGACCGGCATTCTCGGCATCATGGTCCGGGAGCCGCACAGTGGAGTGCGAAGCTGGTACGGCTCTACTGTGCCTGGCGTCCTCGTCGCGGGGGTCACTCCTGGCTCGCCGGGTGAGCAATCCGGGTTGGCGGCCGGAGACGTCATCATGTCGTTGGACGGCGCGACGGTCGATTCGCCCACGACGCTCACCAGCTTGCTGACCACCCATCATCCCGGAGACCTGGTGCGCGTGGCGTGGGCGGATCAGTCCGGTCAGCAGCAGAATGCAGCGGTCCGGCTGGCGGCCGGCCCACCAGCCTGACCGCTCCTCACTCGCCGGATGCTTACTGCGGCACACCGGGGACTCCAGTACCGTTGAAGGTTGGAGGTGACCTGGGTGTCCTCCCCACCGAACCTGCTTACGTCTCGCTTCGGGGACGGCCTGGCGGCCGGTCCCGACCTAGCGGCGGCGGCGGAATCCGCCGTCACGCAGGCGCTGGCCCCGCTGCACGGGCAGCGCCCTGACTTGCTGTGCGTGTTCGTCTGCGGTGACGATCCGGCGATGGTCGAGCTGGCGGGCACCCGCGCCATGGCGTTGGCCGGGGCCCGGACGACTCTGGGTACAAGCGCCGGTGGTGTGATCGGCGCCGGTCGGGGGGTGGAAGGCGGGCCTGCGGTGAGCGCCTTCGCGGCATGCCTGCCGGGGGTCAGGTGCACTCCGCTGCACCTGGAACTGGTGCGCACCCTTGACGGTGCGGCTGTCACCGGGATGCCAGACCGGCGCGACGACGACGCCGTGGCGGTGCTGCTCGCAGATCCCTACACCTTCCCGGTCACGGATTTCGTCCAGCGCTCCCACGATGACCTCAATGGTCTGCCCTTGATCGGTGGCGTCGCCAGCGGTCCTCGCGGTGGCGAATCGGCACGACTGTTCCTCGACGGGCACAGCGTGCCGGCCGGCGCGGTAGGAGTGGTGCTCGGCGGTCCCCTCGCCGCCCGCATGGTGGTCAGCCAGGGCTGTCGCCCCTTCGGACCCCCGATGATCGTCACCAAGGCCGAGGGCAACGTGCTGCTGGAGCTGGCCGGTATGCCGGCCCTGGCCAAGCTAGAGCAGATCGTCGGCGGACTCCCAGCGCAGGATCGGCCGGCCGCCGTGCGCGGCTTGCAGATCGGCCTCGCGATGGATGAGTATGCCGAGCAGCACGAACGAGGCGATTTCCTGATCCGCGCCGTGGTGGGTGCCGACCCGCGGCGGGGAGCGATCGCCATCGGAGAGGTCGTGGACGTGGGTCGCACCGTCCGCTTCCAGGTGCGTGACGCGTCCGCCGCCGACGAGGACCTCAAAGAGCTGTTCACCCGATTCCGTGCGGAGGCCGGTCCGGTGGGCGGTGCGCTGCTGTTCTCCTGCAACGGCAGGGGCCGGACCATGTTCCCCAGCGCCGATCACGACGTGCTCGCGGTGCGTGCCGGCCTGGATACCACCGGTGTGGCCGGGTTCTTTGCGGCCGGGGAGATCGGCCCGGTCGCAGGCCGGAACTACCTGCACGGGTTCACTGCGTCAATCCTGGTGTTCGGCGCCGACGACGCGTGACGGGTCGCAGCGCGCCGAACGGCCGATGCGCCGGTGCGGTACTCGGCGCGGGCGGTGACGCTGATGTCGGCTTGGTCGGTGAACAGGCCGTCGAGGCCAGCGTGAAGATAGGTGATCTGTTCGTCGATTGCCCACCCATACTCACTGCGCGCCCCTGAGCTCTGGTAGTCGACCGGCAAGAAATTGTTCTCGGCACGGAATGTGTAGGGATGCACGACCAGGCCCGCGTCATGGGCATCGTCGACCAACGCGGTGGGATAGCCCAGCGTGCCGTCGGCCCTGCGGGGAATGACCTGAAGCTTGTCCGGGCCGATGCCGTGGGCGTAGCGCGCGACGCCGCGCAGGCCCGCTGGGGTGGACAGGTCGGCGTAGCTCGGTCCGCAGCCGGCTGCCACGGTGTCGAACGGCACACCGGACGCCGCCAGCAGCTGAACCGCCTTCGTCCGCAGTCCGGCCGCGCGCGACTGCTTGAGGCTGGTCACTTCGAAGGACTGCAGGAACACCGGGGCATCCGGATGATTGAGGCGATTGCGCCGCAGGCACTCCAACAGCCGCGGTTCCAACGCCAGCCCGGCGTTGCGAAAGAACGTCGGGTGCTTGGTCTCGGGGTAGACGCCCAGCCTCCGGCGCAGCTCCCCGGACAGCCGGGCCCGAAGGTCCAGCACCTCCTGGAAAGTGGGAATCTCGTACCGTCCGTTGAACAGGGTGACCTGCTGGCGGATCTGCGGCAACCGCTCCACCGCGCGCAGCGTCTTGAGCTCGGCGAGGGTGAAATCCTCGGCGAACCAGCCCGTGATGACGACGCCGTCGAGCATCTTGGTGGTCTTTCGCACGGCGAACTCAGGGTGGCTGGCGACGTCGGTGGTGCCGCCGATCTCGGGCTCGTGCCGGCAGACCAGCACACCGTCGCTGGTCACCACCAGATCGGGTTCCATGAAATCCGCGCCCAGCCGCGCGGCGAGCTCGTAGGACGCCAAGGTGTGTTCCGGCCGGTAGCCGGCGGCGCCGCGATGACCGATGACGATCGAGCGCCGGGTGAGCATCGCGTCCCCATGTGTCGGTGTGGTCACTTTCAGTCATCGCACCAGCACGAGGTGAAGTCGAGGCTGCTTGCTGCCCTACGTCAAGTGTCGAGTACGGGAACTGCTGGCGTCAGCTGGTGATGTCCTTGGTGGCGAACTGCCACCACGCCGCCAGCCCGAACACCGTGGCGTAGGCCAGGCCGGAGAACGCTCCGCTGGCCAGGTGCGTCCAGTCAATCGGGGAGGCCAGCAGATCAGCCCACGCCGAGTTGAACCGGGTGGGCAGGTAGTCCCGCAGGTCGCCGAGCGCATTGATGGTTTCCAATATCTGGGACAGGATCGACACCATCACCGCGCCGCCGACGGCGCCGAGCGGCGCGTCGGTGCTCACCGACAGCAACAGCGCCAGCCCAGCGACCCAGGCCAGCTGCAGCGCGAGGTAGGCGGGAACCAGTGCCAGCCGGCTCGCCGCGGGCAGAAAAGCCAGCGACTGGCCGGTCGGGGAGACCAGGTCACCCATTCCATAGGCGACCACTCCAACCGCCATCGTCACCGCGGGTAGGACTACTAGGGCACACACCGAGAGCAGCGCGGCTACTACCGCCTTCTGCCGCAGCAGGCGCCCCCGTGGCACCGGTGCCGCCAGCAGGTAGCGCAGGCTCGACCAGGACGCCTCGCTGGCCACCGTGTCGCCGAAGAACAGCGCCACCACCACAACCAGCAGGAAGCTCACCGTCGAGAACAGGGTGAACATCACGAAGTTGAGCCCGCTGGCGGTGGCGAGATCGGCCAGCGTGGCACCACCCGCGCGGTTGCGGTCGTCGCGCCCTATCCGGAACGCGAGCCACAGCAGGAAGGGAAGCAGGACGAGGAATCCCAACGTGAGCACGGTGCGCCTGCGCCGCAGCTGACGTACCAGCTCCACCCGCAGCGGTAACGTCGCCGTGGCTCGGTAACCGAGAGCCCCTCCATGAGTACTCATTCGATGACCTCCTGCCCCACCAGCTGCAGGAACGCGTCCTCCAGCTGATAGCGCACGGCCACCCTTTCCACCCCGATCCCGGCCGCGGCGACGATCTCAGCAACGCTGCCGGCGGCCACCAGCCGACCGCGGTGCATCACGACCACGTGGCTACAGGTCTGCTCCACCTCGGCGAGTAGGTGACTGGAGACGAGCACCGTCGCCCCGCGGGCGGCGTACTCGCGCAGCACCTCCCGCATGGCGTGGATCTGAGGCGGGTCCAGACCGTTGGTCGGTTCATCAAGCACCAGCAGGTCCGGTTTTCCGAGCATCGCTTGGGCGATCGCCAGGCGTTGTCGCATGCCTTGGCTGTAGGTGGCCACCCGCCGATGCACCGCATGGCCCAATCCAGCGATCTCCAACGCCTCATCGATACCGGCGTCCGCGGTGGGCCGACCGGTCGTCGCCCAATACAACTGGAGGTTGGCCGCACCAGTCAGATGCGGCAGGAAGCCTGGACCCTCCACGAACGATCCGACCCGGGACAACACCGGCGAACCAGCGCTCACCCGGTGCCCGAACACCCGCAGTTGCCCACTGGTCGGTGTGACCAGCCCCATCAGCATCCGCAGCACGGTTGTCTTGCCCGCGCCGTTGGGTCCCAGCAGGCCCACCACCTGCCCGTGTTCGACGCGGAAGGACAGGTCATCGACGGCGGTGAGGCCGCCCGGGTAGCGCTTGGTCACGCCTGACACCACCAACGGCACGCCGGCCATTTCGGGATCGGCGTCCTCGGCGTGCCGTCGGCGCAGTGCGGCGGCTATTGCGAGCGCCAGCACCACCGCGGTGAGGATCCCCAACCCGGTGAGCTGGACGACCGGAAGCGGCGCTGCTGCCTGCTCGCCGGGCACCAGCGGCACAGCGAGGTGACTGCCCGGAGCCAGCGACACCGTGTACCCGGCGGGCTGCGGGGGCAGTGCGTAGCCGCGGTCGGTCGTGGCCACTGCGACCTCCAGCCGGTGCCCGGCCTGGACTGGCCGCACCACACCGGCCAGTGTCACGGTGACCTCGGTCGGGGTTCCATCGGCGGCTAGCGGGCCGATCCGCACCGGGGCCACTGCTGCACCGGGCAGCGTCCGGTGCCCATCCGGTCCGACGTCATAGAGCTTGACGAACAGCACCGCCTCCGATGGCGGTGCAGTGGTATTGGTCTGTGCCGCAGCCACCCGCAACCGGATCTGTGGCGCTCCGGTGATCTGCAGCGAGTCTGGCAGCGGATCGGTGCTGAACATCGCGGTCTGCCCGGGCAGGTCCATCGCCACCCCATTTGTGGCACCTGGGGGCAGCGAGCTGAGGCCCGGCAGGCTGCTCAGCGCGGCCGGGCTACCCCCGGGCGGGCGAACCACCGGCTGCGGGCCACCGTGCAGCACTAGCTCCCGCCGCTGCACCGGGACGCCGTCGAGGCCGGGATAGGTCGGGGCGTGCACGGTGCGCTGGGCGACTCCACTTCGGGTGCCGAAGATTCCCGACACCTGGTAATCGAATCCGGTCCCTGGGTCTCTTCCATTCCGGCGTAGGTGGTAGTCGAACCAGGCGCCGACCTGGTCCTGCAGCGCCGCGTCGGGCGCTCCGCCGTCGTGACCTCCCGCATACCAGATCACTTTCAACGGTGAGCCCGTCGAAGCGAGTTGACGGGCGGTGGCGTCAGCCTGGTCCAGCCCGAACAGCGTGTCGTGCTCGCCCTGGATGAGCAGGGTCGGCGCGGTGATGTTGCCGGCTACCAGGGCGGGCGACGAGCGGCGTAGCAGCTGCACGATCTCCGGAGTGGGGCCCCCGGTGGTAGCGGCCCGTACATAGGCGGCGCACACCTCGGGGCGAAACCGCCCGCACAATCCCCCCGTACCGGCGGGGCCGGCGCCGAAGAAGTACCCCGCCCAATCCCGCTTGAAAACTCCGTCCGGGGCGAAGGCCCCGGCAGCCGGGGTCGGCGTGGGAAGGGGCGTTGGGCTCGCGGCGTTCGGGAACAGAGCCTGCGAAAGATCGTGCCAGGTGATCTCCGGTGCGAGCGCATCCACCCGCCGGTCGGTTCCCGCCAGCAGCAGGGCCAGCGCGCCGCCGTAAGATGCGCCGGTGACACCGACCCGCGGATCGCTGGGGCCGTCCCGCACCACATCCGGTCGCTTGGCCAACCAGTCCACCAGCGCTCGGGCGTCGGTCACCTCGTAATCGGGGGAGTCGAGGCCGATCTGTCCGGTACTCGCGCCGAATCCCCGGGCGCTCCAAGCGAGCACGATGAACCCTCGCCGGGCCAGCGCGGCCGCCTCGGTACTCACCGAGTTCTTGCTGCCACCAAAGCCGTGGGCCACCAGCACGGCCGGCGCGGGAATGACGGCAGGCCGGTACAACGTGGCGTCCAAGTGCACTTGACCGGCGCTACCCGGTCCGTCTGGTACGTCGATCGTCACGTTCTCGGTGGCAACCGGCGGCGCGCTGGAAGCCGCCGCTCTGATCGCCAGCATCACCCCGAGGCCCGCGATCACAGTGCTAATGACCAGCACGACGAGCAACCGCCGGCGGATCGTTCGGGACACTGCACCGACGGTACAGATCGCTTCCGGTGCACCAGCCGTCCTCAGCGGATTCTCAGCGCACCACCGGTGACCAACGTCATCACGACAACCCAGACCCGGGGTGGTGCTCGTGCGGGCGATAAGGGAGACTTGTACCAGCGTGGAGGGGAGTATTCCTTCGCGGCGGCATCGTCA
>JAICHZ010000096.1 GCA_025924655.1 Pseudonocardiaceae bacterium
GCAGCCGCGCCCTGGCAGCCCTCTGCGACCAACTCACCGCCACCGAAACGATCTACCCGGACACCAATCTAAAGATCGAATACAGCGTCAAAGGGCACTACGGAACTTCATGATCTATCGCACCAGGTCAGGAGTTCTGGGACTAGCCCGCGTGCCATCTACCGGTACCGACTCGTCGCCGATCTCCCATCCTGTGTGCAGCCCCCAGAGCGGGCGACTGGAATCGAACCGGCATGACCAGCTGACCGTGGTTGACCGGGGTTAATGGCACAGGGGTGTTGGCTTGCCGCACGACGGCGAGGCCAAGCGGGCATCCCGTCGCGTCGGCGAGCTTGTCTCGGAGCAGGCCCGCGGCATGGGGTCCAGCTGGAGCATCCAAGGCGCTGAACGAGCTGCACCCCTACCGTTGTTGCCACTCGTTGACCTGTTGATACTCCAGCGCAGCGAACCGGCGTGCCCTTTCAGCCGCCTGATCGAGCTGCGCAGCGTGCTGGAGGAACTGCGCAGCGTCAGCTCCTGCCTTCCCTGCCATGTGGCGGTAGTGCGCCGCAACACCCTCGCGAGTTAAGGCGATCTCGCACATTAGCTGGGCTGTGCGCTGCGCTGTCCGAATGAGGTCAGCACGGAGGGCTGCGGCATTGGCTAAGACATCGCTGGCGATGTAGTGGGAGCGCTGCTCCACCATCGCGTCGACGGTACCGGCCTCAGCCGTTGCGGACAATTCGTGTGGAGCCTGCGACTGGCGCACGCCGGACCGGATGAACCAAGTCATGAGGTGCGGTACGCGCCGCCGCAGGCGGCGTTCTTGAGGATGTCATCAAACCGGGGCGCAAACCGTCGACCTACGTCGGGTACGAGGTCACGGTGCGGTTGTACCTGACGCCGCAGCTCGGCAAGATCAGATTGACAACCCTCAAGACTGCCGATATTCGGGGAATGCTCAACCGCATCGGGCAACAGTGCCAATGCTGCGCCCAGGGCTGGGACCCCGACCGGCCGCAAGCCAGGCGCCGGTGCTGCGACGTCGGCAAGTGCTGCCAACGATTTCCCAACCCGGCCCGTGTCCATCACGTCTTCCGGACACTCCGCGCCGCACTGGGCGTGGCGGTGGCCGAGGAGGTGCTCACGCGCAACGTCGCGAGCTTCGCGAAGCCGACCCGGCCCCGGCGACATCGATTCCAGACCTGGAGCATGGCTGAGGCGACAACATTCCTAGCCGCAATCCGGGAACACCGGTTGTATGCACTGTTCGCGGTGGCCATCGCGCTCGGCATGCCCCGGAGTGAGGCACTGGGACTGCGCTGGGAGGACGTAGACCTGGTAGAAGGCACCCTCACGATGGCGATGCAGCTGCAGCGAGTGGCCGGCAAACTCCGGCACGACGAGACCAAGACCGACGACTCCACTCGCATGGTCGCACTCCCCCACCGGCGCCGACCACCCCTCACCCTGGCTGTTCCCCGGCGGACAACCCGGCCGCCCGGTCAGCGCCACCCACCTGGGACAAACGCCTCAAACCTCGGCATCCAACCAGGTCAAGCACGTTCCACCGCACTGTTCCAACTCGCCACGGAACTCCCCGCCGCCCTGCTCGCCCGCATGCTCAGCATCCACATCGACGTCGCCATCGCCTGGCAACGCGCATCGGCCGGAGACTGGATGACCTACGCCGCAGACGTCAGCCGCCGAACCCAACCCTCACGACGAACCACGACATGAAAACTGGTCCACGCCCCTGCCAGCATTCCGAGAGTTCCAATATCCCACGGTGCCGTTAGACGTGCTGCGGGAGGTGCAGCGCGATGCGGTCGACCGCCTCGGGCACCTGTTCGGACCGGACGACGAGACCGATACATGACCACTAAGTGCGATCAGAACTGCGGTCAGGGCCGACTTCTATGTGGGTCGACCTGCGCGTTGTGGCTGCTCCCCGAGTTGGACTTGAACCAACAACAACCCTGCGATTCAAGATCGAACCAGCTGGCGGAGTCCGGACAGTGCCCATCAGCACTCGCTAGCTGGGGCGTTAGCCAACTACGAACACTCACCAGTACAGGTCGTTCCCCGCCACTTTCTAGTCCAACATGGGGATAAAGTGGGGCGTCGATCTTGAACTCGCGCAGCCAAGGTGGCGCATCGGGCACAACGACAGGAAGGGATGCTATGGCCACCCAGACCCTGACTGAAGTGAACTTCGATGAGGTAGTCACCGGCAACGATGTAGTTTTCATCTGTTTCTGTGACTCCTCGTCCGACGCCTGCCGTAGCTTCGCGCCGACGTTCGAGGCGTCCTCGAACGAGCACGCCGACGTCGTCTACGGCACGGTCGATGTCGAGGCCGAGCAGGGCTTGGCGGCCGCTGCCAACATCAGCAGGAGCCCCACCATCATGGCGTACCGGAAAGGTGTGCTGGTGTACTCGCAGCCGGACGGGCTGCTCCCGCAGACCCTGGAGGACGTGGTCACCCAGGTAAAGGCAATTGACCTGGTCTAAAGACCGCAAGTGCTTACGTTCCGTCCGAGACTGCGCTCGGAAGGAATGGCCCCTGACGGGGCAGCTCTGGTCACGGGCGCGCTTAACCAACCTGGCATCTCGGGAGATAGGAGCCCAGCCCTCACCCAACACACGCATTGATGCGTTTACGCAGGCAGACGGCGCGAGCCGATCAGGTCCAACCGTCGCCTACCCGATGGGTCGCCCTATGGTCTCCGCTGGAGACGAGGTCTCTGCGTCCCTTTTGGCCGGATGTGCGACAGCCGACGATGTTGGGTTGTACCGGCGAGCCGGCGGTCCCCCTCAGCTACGGAGGGGGTCGCCTCCGAGCGTGGCTCACGGGCACGACATAGACAACTTTTTGTCGATCGAGGTTCCGCAAGTGCCTAGACCCGCAACCAGCTGGCTTGGGAATAAGTCGAGCCCACGGCCTCTCGCTCCCAGAGCGGTGTCTGGGAGTCCGCCAGTGTCCGCGACTTGACGCCTGACGGCCTGGATACGGCCTGATCTTGGTCTCTGGCTCGCTCCTCCGCTCCATGTTCAAACAGCACGCCGCAGGTCGGCGTGATCGCAGGACGGGCAGGAAAGAAGTGCTAACTCATCGCCTCGGCGAGCGTGTCGCGGAACCCTCTCTAATGAGATCAGTCGGGTGCTGCTGAGAGGCTCGGCTGCAGCAGCGGCCGGCAGGTCGGCCTCGGCTGGACCGATCGCGCCGCTGTAGGCCTGCGCGCGGCCACTACGTAATTGTTATACTGATTGTGCCTAGTCGGCAGTGAGTAGGTACGAAGGTTTAAAAACCGAGTACCTATTGGTGAGCACTCGACGAAGCTTCTACTTTTACCGAGCCGGCCTCTCTCGCTCGCAAGTCCGGACGGCCGGTGAGCCGGATTGAGTTCGCATCGTCTCTGGCCACCGAGCTAAGATGGCCCTGTTGCATTGAGGCGAAGGGTGCACCATGGAGCAAAGTGGAGAGGCGGGCAGCTCGGGCGCGTTGAATCACGGGTTGGCGGATGGAACGGGTCAGGTGGCTTGATCGCTTAATGCAACAGTGCCATGTGTCAGGGTTGCTTGACAGGGTGTTCTGTTGAGTGTTGGGAGCCCGTATCGTCAGTGGTGGCCGCCTATTCCGCCCCATGGAAATTGCAGCATGAACTAATGGTACGTTGCTGACAATCCGATATTTCCGAATACCACTAATTCTAAGTCGTCTTGGCCACCATACAGCCCAGCGAGCCCGCACCCGGCGAAGACGGCGGTGCCCGCGCTGAGCGAACCTTCCATTGAAAGCATTAGGGATCATCTTAGTGAGAGCAGCGAAAGGCGTGGCTATGACGATCACCGACATAAAGTCCGTTTCTGCCCACCGGGACCGGTTGCATGACCAGCTCGTCTGCTTACAAGCCCAGCATGACCAACTGATTGCCGACGCCCGGCTCGCACAAAGCGAGTGGGCAACGGCTGTGGTCAATGGTGAGGGAACGGCTTTCCTTGCCGAGCGGAGCCGACATAGTCGGGTCGTCGCTGACGATTGCGCCGCGGCGACCGCGGTCGTGAGTGGTCAACTCGCCGAGGTCGACAGGCAGCTCGCACAGCTTCACGCGCACGCCGACCTGAACGCTCAGTCGCAGGCACACGCCACCGCAGTGGAAACCTTCACCGAGCGCTTAGCAGCCCTCACAGGAATTCACGAGGTCGCAGCCAATGGGCTGATTCAGCTAGCCAGCGAGCTGCACAACCTGCACCACCAGCTCCGCACGGCCCTCCGCGAAGGCGAGGCTCTTAACACCCAGGCCGTCGCGATCCATACTCGGGCTGCCGAGTTGCAGCGCAGCGAACAGGTCGATGATGCTCCCGATGGAAAGCACCTTAGAGGCGTAGCTTAAGGGTCTTCTCGGTCACCTAGACGATGCGCTCCTTTCTATCGCTTAGTCTCTTTCTGTGGTTATCACCGAGCACGGCGTAGTGTGCGCTATTACCGCGACCTCTTGCTTGTAAGTCCTGGGCGGACCGTGTGCGGCAGTGTGCAGGTGGTGTCCCACTTCGAAAGGTCTTCGAAGCTGATCTGGAGCCGTTTGCTGTCGTGCTGGGGTCGTTGCTACACGGTTGCTACATGGCGCAGGCTCCTGTTGACCACCTCGGTGTGAAGGCCGCGTCCGGTCTCTACCTGGTACCGGCTATGCGTGTCTTATACGCCACTACCTGGGTGTGGTGTGTTGTTCCGCTACCAGACAGAGTCGTACCGCCTCGCGAGCCGGTTGGAGCAGGTGGCTGCAGACGTCAGCCACCGTCATGGAAGGTGAGGATCTGCGGTATGTGTGGACACGAGGTCGTCGTCGTGGGCAGTGGGGTGCTTGGCATGGCCATCGCGGTGGCGGCTGCTGATGCCGGATTACGCGTTGCCCTGGTAGGGCCCGGCTACGGCACGCGCGGAGCGGCCAGCCCGGCAGCTGCGGCGATGCTCGGTGTTGTGGGTGAGCACACCCTCGCCGACCAGGACAGGACCGATCTGGTGTTCCGACACGAATCCGCGCTGCTGTGGCCGGGCCGGATCGAGGCAATCACCGCGCACACGGGGATTGGAGTTCCTTTCAGCCAGGGGACCGTGATCATCGCGAACCTCAACCACCCTGCCGACCGCAACAACCTAGAGGCGATGCGGCGGGCAGCCGAGGCGCTGGGGCTACCCGTGGAGGACCTCGACCCCCGGCAGGTGCCCGGGCTGCGACCTGCCCCTCGACACGCGCCGGTGGCGGCGTTGGCCTGCCCTGACGAAGGGTGGGTCGATGCCCAGGCGTTGTTGGTCGCCTTGGACACCGCCTGTCGCCGCCATCCGGGTGTGGAGCGCATACCGGGAACTGCCCGCAGCGTCCTGGTCTCCGCCGGTGCGCCGGCAGCCACTGGTGTGGCCCTCCACGACGACACCCATGTTGTGAGCGATCGCGTGGTGCTCGCCGCAGGAGCGGCCACTGGCACCCTGCTGGGCCGCTCACCTCCCTCACCGGGCCGCTACCAGCGGTGCTGGCAGCCAAGGGAGTCAGCCTCATAATGGACGTCTCCGAATCGACCCAGCCTCCCCTGGTGATCCGCACCCCCAACCGGGACTTCGCCTGTGGTCTGCACGTCATTCCCCACGGTCGCAGTGGTCTGTACGTGGGCGCGACCAACCGCTTCATCACAGTGCCGGACGCCGGCCCGACTGCCGGTGAGCACCTCAGCCTGGTGCACGGCCTACTTCACCAGTTCCGCGTCGACCTGCGCACCACCGCCGTCAAAGACCTCCGATGGGGCTACAGACCTGCCAGTAGCGACGGTGCTCCGCTGATCGGCACCTGCGGCCTGCCCGGCCTATTGCTGGCCACCGGCACCTACCGAAACGGAATCTTGATGGCTCCAGCCGTAGCAGCGATCATCACCGCCGCCCTCCTGGACAGACCCACGCCCCTGTGCAACCCCTATCAACCCACCGCTCGGCCTGACCGTACCCAGCGTGGCTTCCGGCAACTGTTGGCCGAAGACGCCGCTCACATGACCTCTGTCTTCCTCGACCCCGACGGCGCCCTACCTTATGACCGGGAACGGCAACTCAGCACCACGCTTGCCAACCTGCTCGATCTCGCACTGGCCAGTCACCAAGACGTCGGCCTACACCGCGAGCAGTTACGTGCACAATTGGCCGCACACCCCACCGTGGAAGGCGTTTGTCGAGTCTTCGACACCTGGGAAACCTAGAACTAACTCGGCCGCCACGATTAAGAGGATGATCTGCCCTTCCCTCGCGGTGCAGCACCTTGATGAGATTTCCGCGGATCAGAGTTACAGCAGCATAAATGAGCATGGCTGAGGTGGGGATGGACATACCCCGGTTCCCAACTGAACCGGGTTCCCGGTCAGCCCGTCGCACGAAGGCAAGGGCGCGACCGGACTCGGCAATTTTTATCTGCCGCGCGCTTGGGACAGGCGCCCGCACCGCTGACAAGACCGACGCCTTCGTCGGCGAACGCTATTGGGCCGTCATGTCGATAGTGAAGGCGTATGACCCAACCGCCTGTAAGCGTTGATCACTGGGGTGAAAGGTGCGCCTGGATGAAGGGAATCGCCAAGGTCTCAAACCCTTCCGGTACGTCCAGCACCGGGTGCACGTTGACCTCGAAGACCACACCCCCGTTCTCGACGGCCAGATCAACGCCGCCGAAGGGCAGACCTAAAGACCGCGTCGCGGAAATGGCCAGTCGGGAAAATTCGGCCGGGAAATTGCCAACGGGCACGGTGGTGGACACCGCGCCCCGGGACTCGTTGCACGGCGCGTCCGAGTCGGACTGCACATGTTCACACACTCTGAGCACCCGATCATGGAGCACGACCACGCGGAACTGGTGACGGCGTCCATCCGGGCCGACATTGCCGGCGTCGCGGGACAGGAGCCAGTCTTGGCCTGATGTCGTGTAGTGACGACGGGCGTCGTGCAGATCCTCGATTGTGGTGACGTGGAACACGTCCTTACCTCCCGCCCCGGTCCTTGGTCGCGCCCAGACATCGCCACCAAGTCGCGTGAAGGCATCCAGCGCCGCGTTCGGATCCGGGTCACACAGCGCGATCGTTTCCATCTGCGCAACGCCCTCCTGGGAAAACCGCATCACGGTCTGGTGCTTGTCCGTGGCGGCGCGCCAGGCATCCACGTCGGCACCCAAACAACTCGACCCGCTCCTCAACACTGAACGCTGGAATGTTTCAAACCGCCAACGCCCAGTCGGTGGGATCTCATAGACGACGAGGACCTCCGGGGTGACAACGAGATCCTCCGACGGCACCGTCAGCCGCACAGTCTCCCTTTCCACAATCACTCGACCGTTGCCACCGGTCATGAAGTGCCGGGCGTCGACCGACACGGCCTGCATCCCGGTGAGTACCTCGACGGCGGCCTCCAGCAAGGGCCGACTGCCCTCACCCGAGCTGTGATCGGTCATGACAACGATGTCGCCCACTGCCATCCCTCACAATTCCTGTATCAACTGCTGGCCATACTAGGCAGCCACCCGCGGACACACCGCCGGCGCTGCCCGGCCCGTCCACCGGCAGTGGGCGAGATGACGTATCGCGATTGCGCAGGCGTGAGATAATTGATTACAGGGTAGTTCATTAGTGATTACTACCTATAGAAATCTGACTCAAGGCCGTCTCCGCGCCAGCACAAGGAGGCCCACTGACACAAGTCCCACAGTAGTCGCACCACCAGCTAACTGCAAAACCAGCTAGGCACTCTTACCGACAACGTGAAGCCAACAGCACACTGGACAGGACGTTTATAAGCACTTCGTGCTGGGCCAGCTCTAAAGAACCATCGCACAATCACTGCTGCCCTTGTCGTGCTCTTCAGGAGACCCGGTGGGCGATACTGGGATCGAACCGGTGACCTCTTCGGTGTGAACCCGGATTGGGTCCGCTAGTTAGCAGCGATGAACGTTGTTACTGTTGGTGGCTATCAGACGTAATGATGGTCGCACACGGTTGAACGTAAGCATTCAGGTAGGTACTTTGATCTTCGGCGTGTC
Organism: Pseudonocardiaceae bacterium; assembly: GCA_025924655.1. Lineage (GTDB taxonomy): Bacteria > Actinomycetota > Actinomycetes > Mycobacteriales > Pseudonocardiaceae. Next base: position 8,043 of record JAICHZ010000096.1, read on the forward strand.
GGGTGTGATGAGTTGGCTGCGAGATGTGATGATCTTGCGCTGTGTCCGGGTTGGAGGAGCTGTCGCGAGGAGCTGAGCGCTCTCGTGCTGCAGTTGCGTGAATCCAACGCGGCGCTGGAAGAGCGGGTGCGCCAGCTGGAGCGGCAGGCCTCCCGCAATAGCGGCAACTCCTCCATGCGTCCTTCCAGTGATGATCTTCCGGGAAGGGCAAAGCCGACACATTCGCGTGAACTGTGGGCAGCACGGTTCGATGGAGTCTCGTGCGCTGGCCAGAGGCATGATGCAGTTCATCCGTTCCGGCTCGGATTTCACGGTTGCTGCACCTTGCTGGAGCACGGAACTCCGACGGTCCGCCAGCGTCCATGACCTGCCGCACAGCGTACGACCCATGCCCCGCGCGGATGCCAAATTTATGGGCGCTTGTAAGTCCTGAGATCTTCGCGAGGGTAACGACCGAGCTTGGCACGTTCGCTGCTGGTGAAATGTGCTACTGGATCATACCTCGGCGATAACTTCGTCGGCCTGCATACCCTTCTGTCCCTGAACGGCGATGAACGTCACCTTCTGACTTTCCTTCAGTGACTTAAAACCGGACCCCTGGATCGTCCTGAAGTGCACAAACAGGTCAGCCTAACTCCTCCTTCATTTGCTCCCCATCGATTTCCTCGCCACCGGGACATCTTTCCTCGCTTGATCGATGGCCTTACCTTGGGCCCATGCCGCCGCCGATCAACTCCTTAACTCTATCGACCACTTGCTTGCGCACTGAGGAGGACATGCCAGTTACTCACCTCGTTCGCCCAACACGGCTGAACAAACACTGCTCGGCGGGCGCTCCTCCGCCCGGCTCACACTTCAGGTTGTCGTCCTCCTCTGATGTCTCCGAGTTCACAACCCGGATTTCCCGGCCAGACGGTCAGGTGCCAGGTGCCGGCATCAGATTCAGCTGGGTGAGCAGGTCTACCTGGTCGAAGTACAGATGATCGGTAGCGATCTTATCGTTGCGGACGGTGAAGATCTCTACGTAGGGAGCGGACACATGCTCGCCGGTTGGTGGGATCTGGCTGCCGTCCGGGGCGTGCAGGGTGCCGGTGTGGGTGCCCTCGAAAGTAGCCTCGACGGCAACCTGGTCGCCTGCCCCGAAGATGGCGCGGATGGTGAGGTGGTTGTCCGGGAAGGCGCTCTGCCAGCCCTCCCAGAACATTTCGGCTCCCGCCAGACCGCGCAGGACGAGACCGCCCGGAGCGGTAATCTGGGAACTTTCAGTGTGGTGGTTAGGAAACTGTCCTTGTCCTTCTTGTTCCAGTAGTCGTAAGTCGTCCGTATGATCTCTGTGGCGTCCATCTGATCTCCTGTTCTGCGTCGTTACGGACGTTGGGGCTTGCGCAAGCGGTGTGATTTCCTGGTGCACCCGGCTGCACGGTACTCGGCTAACATTTGCTGCGTGCATGTGAGCCGTCAATACGCCGTTTGGAGTCGCGAGGCAACAGACGATCAACGGCACGGACGCACCCCGTGCTAGAGGTACTGCGGAGAGTTACTACTTGGCGGTGCAGGGAGAACGGTTTCCCTTATCGAGCATGTTCCAGAGGAAACGCTGATGAAGTGAGTCCAGCGAGACAGCAAGCGTTCTCAGGAGGGCAGCAGCGTCAAGTGGTGCTTGAATTGGACTGCGAAGGATTCGAGTAGAAGCCGTCCCTTTTCGGCGGTCGCAAGCGAGGGACGGCCGATGATGCCTGACTTGGAGTAGCCGCCCACACCAAGCGTGAGCAGGTGACGACGCTCGTCTGCAGTGAAGTCTGCATTGCGGTAGCTCGGGCGCACGACTTCCGCCGAGGTCGCGAGGAGGATTGACGTCTCAGCCTCACCACCGTGCATGTCCTCGTGGTTGCTAGTTACTACACGAGCTGCACGGCGTGCGTCGGTCCAATCCTCGGAACGGGGGAACAGCGACATCCTGCGCTGGCCGACGTTTGCTTGCTGCACGACGTTGCTAAGGACATAGTTGCCGCCGTGTCCGTTGACGACCACGAGCTTGGCACACCCGCACGGTCGAGCGAGGCGGCAACATCGGTCACGATCGCATGAAGGGTCATCGAGCTGACGCTGACGGTGCCCTTGAAGTCAGCGTGCTCGTGGTCCGCGCGGCGATCGCCGCGGCGATGAGAGTGTCCGTCGACAAGGGCAGATGCTCACCGTGTTGTTCGAAGCTGCCGGCGGGAACAACCGCCACGTCAGCAGCGCGGGCTGCCTCATCGTGGGAAGTCGCGGTCGAAATGAACACCCCATCCATCTTATGCGACCGCAGCCAATGCCTGGGTCAGCTCAGACACGCAAAGCGTGTCCTTGAACGGCTCCAGCTTCTGCGCAGTCAGTCGCAGCATGTGAATCACACGAGCAAACGGCGCAACCTTGACACGCTGCACAGCGTGCTGCGCGGCGACACAGGCCTCCTCGATCTGCCGAAGCTGGCACCTGGCAACAGCCAACCTGGCCAGATACAACGACTCGTCACGCACCAGTTCCGCTGGCCAGGTCTCCAGCGGCCTGGCACCCGCCGCGGCGACCGCACCGGGTTACCCACGGCAAGCAGACACAACGCTGCCTCCATCTGGACGTAAGACGTGGTGCAGTAGGCCGAGGGATTGGTGCTGTCCCTAACCGCCGGCTTGGTCAGGTCAAGTGCTCGCTGGAGAGCTTCTTTGGCTTCCCGCTCATCACGCAGGTAGGACTGAGCCAGCGCGTGCTGACGCAGACACACCGGGAGCAGGTCCGGTGCGTCGCGCTCGGCGAGCACAACGGCCTTTTGAGCAACTGAACGTGCGCGTTGCCACTCGTGCAGACTGGTGAGGATGTTGCTTTTCGCATCAGGTTGTACGCCGTGAGCGAGTTGTCCCCAAATACTTCGGCCAACTCGACGGCCTGGTCGGTGGGTCGTAGAGCCCCGACGTTGTCACCGGAGTCCTGCAACAGCCAATCGGTGAATTCCGCGTACCTGGCAGTGAGCACGCCTACCTCTGGCGATCCGTGCTCGGCGAGCTTTTCAAGCTGACGCAACTGGAGGTCTGCTGCGGCGAGTACAAAACCCGGGCCAGCGGCGTTGTCGGCACGCGCATGTCCAGCGAGCTGATCGACGAAGTAGCGATGCAGGGAGTCGGAGAACTCCACACGCCGCTCACTCAGGACTTCTACATGGGACGCAAGATTGCCTCGGAGGAGGCCGCACGGGTATTGGAGATCATCGGTAGACCAGACCCAGCGGTGCTGATCGCTGAGGTCACCGGTCAAGAGAAGCCGATGAGCACTCCGTGAGTCGGGGCAAGGGTGGGAATACTGTGGGGATTGATCTTGGTGAGCTGCCCAGGAGATCCGCTGACCTGCGGTTTGGCTCCCCGAGTTGGACTTGAACCAACAACCCTGCGATTAACAGATGCA
>JAICHZ010000097.1 GCA_025924655.1 Pseudonocardiaceae bacterium
CGTGCAGGACACGATGGTCCGGGCCTGGCGGGGTGCCGGCGGCTTCGAGGGCCGGTCCGCCCTGCGGTCGTGGCTCTACCGCATCGCCACCAACGTGTGCCTCGACATGCTGCGGGGCCGCGATCGACGGGCCCGGCCGATGGATCTGGGGCCGTCCTCAACGGCGGATTCCCCCCTCGGACCAGTGCTGCCTGAGCACGCGTGGTTGCAGCCCGTCCCGGATGCCCGGGTCCTGCCCGGCGACGGCGACCCGGCCGAGCTGGCGGTGGCGAAGGAGACGATCCGCCTGGCGTTCGTCACCGCACTGCAGCAGCTACCCGCCAAACAGCGGGCGGTGCTGATCCTGCGCGAGGTACTTCGCTGGCAGGCAACCGAGGTAGCCGAGCTGCTCGAGACAAGCGTGGCCTCGGTGAACAGCGCGCTGCAGCGAGCCCGGGGAAACCTCGCGGCCCGCGACTCCGACGCCTCCCCCTCGCCTGTGGTCGACGCCGACCAGCGGGCGCTACTCGCCCGGTATATCGACGCCTTCGAACGCTACGACATCACTGCACTGGTATCGCTACTGCACGACGACGCCGTCATGTCGATGCCGCCCTATGACTTCTGGCTGCGTGGACCGGTCGAGATGGGCCGGTGGTTCCTCGGCCAGGGCTGCGGGTGCCGTGGCTCGCGCCTGGTGCCGACTGCGGCCAGCGGCAGTCCCGCATTCGGCTCCTACCGCCCGGATGGCCACGGTGGCTTCCAGCCGTTCGCCCTCCAGGTCATCGAGATTTCAGGCGACCGGATCGTCGGGCATCACAACTTCCTCGAGACCGATTTGTTCGCTGCCTTCGGACTCCCCGCTCGACCGCCGGCATAGCCCGGCATCGGGCCTGAGCTCACCCAGGCCGACCAGGTCGAGCAGCTCACGCAACTCCGTGCAGGCAGCACGCAGCCGGATCGAGCAGCCCATCCGCCGGGCTGCGAGTTGTAACCGCGCCAGCTCGTTCACCACGGCGAGGTCAGGACGATCCAACCCAGCCAGCGGCCAGCTCGCCACCTCGACATCACCGCAGACGAGCACCACCAGCGCGCCAGAGTCTGCTCGCCGCACACCTCTTTGACGACGGCGGGCCGCAGAACTTATCGGCCGCACCGATGAGTTCTGCGTCGCCGCGGATTGCCGCCAGGTGATCGTCTTAAGTGGTTTCCCAGCCGCCCCTCCAACCTCACGGGAGAGGTGTGTGGATCCATTGCGCGTGTGCCAGACAGGGCAACTTTGGGTACGAAGTTGGGCCGGGAGAAGAGCCGTGCAGACGGTTTCGCGGGGTCGTGGGCGGCTTCGGCGGGCGCGAGTTGCCGCCGATGGCACATCCGCACGCGGCGATAGTCCTCCCGCAATCGTTACAGACCGTGAGATCCTCGCTGGCCGCAAGATCCATTGCTTGTCATCTGCCGACCGGCCAGTCACTCACCAGCGCACCCAGAACGAGTGGGGAAGTTCAGAACTGGTGGAGCCAGGTGGTGCTAGAGCGGCCATCCGTATGTCACGGCTAGCGGGGTCCAGCCCAGTACCGAGTCAACGGCGATGGCCACGAACAGCAGGGTCAGGTAGGTGTTGGACAGATGGAATAGCCGCATGGGTTTGACCGCCACACCGCGCCGCACCGCGGCGTGTAGGCGGTGCGCCATGGCCACGAACCAACCCCCGGCGAGCACCGCCACGGAGGCATATACCCAGCTCGTGGCGCCTACCAGCAGCAGGCTCCACGCCACCATCAGCCAGCTGAAAACCACGATCTGGCGAGTCACATACACCGGAGAAGCGACCGCGGGCAGCATCGGCACGCCGACCCGCTGGTAGTCCTCGCGAAACCTCATCGCCAGCGCCCAGGTGTGCGGCGGAGTCCAGAAAAAGATCACTCCGAACATCACCCAAGCCGGCCACGCCACCGTGCCGGTGACGGCCGACCAGCCGATCACTACCGGCATGCACCCGGCGGCGCCTCCCCAAATGATGTTCTGTGCGGTGCGCCGCTTAAGCAGCAACGTGTAGACGAAGACGTAGAACAGAATCGTCGCTATCGCCAACGCCGCGGAGAGCAGGTTGGTGGTCGCCCACAGCCAGCCGAAAGCAGCCAACCCTAAAGCGATCCCAAAAATCAGCGCATGGCGGACAGGGATCTGGTGGGTGACCAGTGGCCGGGCTCGGGTGCGGTGCATTTCGGCGTCGATATCGGCATCGGCGACGCAGTTCAGCGCGTTCGCGCTACCTGCAGCCATACTGCCGCCCACCAGAGTGGCCAGGACCAGCCACAACGACGGCACTCCACGGGCGGCTAGGAACATCGCCGGTATGGTGGTAACTAACAGTAATTCGATCACTCGCGGCTTGGTCAAGGCTAGGTAGCCGCGTAGCACGCCCCCCGTTCGCGGTGTTACCGGAGCCTGGACGCTGCTGCTCACCGCGCTCCCGAAACCAGTAATCGACAGGGCCGACGTGCTCGACTCACCGTCGCCCCTCCTGATGACGAATCTCGGACAGCGGCAGGACTGAGCAGCGGCCCGGGCGGGTATTGCTTTACTCAGAAATGGTAGTCGGGTGGCGTGCGTCACGCCCGGTCGGGGCACCCGGTCGATGCGTCCACTCTGGTCGCTACCTGGCTAGGGTGGATCGTAGAGATCGGCCCGGCAGGCTATCCGCGCGCCGGGCCGCCGGACCGAGCACAGTCAGGAGCACGAGCGTGTCCGTCATCGACGATCTGACCCAGCTCACCACCCGCCGGGTGCCCGACGGCTGGACCGATCTAGACACCCGCGCGGTGGACACCATCCGGGTGCTCGCCGCGGACGCTGTCCAGCGCGTCGGCAACGGTCACCCGGGCACCGCCATGAGCCTCGCCCCGCTGGCCTACACACTTTTCCAACGGGTACTGCGACACGACCCCACAGATCCAGCGTGGACCGGGCGAGACCGGTTCGTGCTGTCCTGTGGCCACTCCAGCCTGACCTTGTATCTGCAGCTGTTCCTGTCCGGCTATGGCCTAGAGCTAGAAGACATCGAGCAGCTGCGCACCTGGGGCTCTAAGACCCCGGGCCACCCGGAGTACGGGCACACGGTCGGCGTGGAGATCACCACCGGGCCACTGGGCCAGGGGCTGGCCGCCGCGGTCGGGATGGCGATGGCGGCTCGCCGGGAACGCGGCCTTTTCGATCCCGATGCCGCGCCCGGTGAAAGCACCTTCGACCATCACATTTACGTCATCGCCTCCGACGGGGACATCGAGGAGGGGGTCACCTCCGAGGCCTCGTCGCTGGCCAGCACCCAGGAACTCGGAAACCTCGTGGTGTTTTACGACGCCAACGAGATTTCCATCGAAGACGACACCAAGATCGCGCTGTCGGAGAACACCGCCGCCCGTTATGAGGCTTATGGCTGGCACGTCCAGACCGTCAATGGTGGTGAAGACGTCGTCGGTATCATCGATGCGATCGAGGCGGCCAAGGCTGAGACCGGCCGGCCTTCGCTGATCGTGCTGCGCACCGTGATCGGCTATCCGGCGCCGAACAAGATGAACACCGGGTCCGCGCACGGATCCGCGCTGGGCGCTGACGAGGTAGCCGCGGTGAAGGAAGCACTGGGGTTCGACCCGCAGAGCTCCTTCGTCGTGGAGCCGGAAGTGCTCGAACACGCCCGCCAGGTGGTGGCCCGCGGCCAGGCTGCGCACGCGCAGTGGCAGAGCTCCTTCGACCTCTGGCGGCAGGGCAACCCATCCGGGGCCGCACTGTTCGATCGCCTCATCAACCGGCAGCTACCGGCGGGTTGGGCGGAGAAGCTTCCCACCTGGGAGCCCGACAAGAAGGGCGTGGCGACCCGCAAGGCATCCGGCGAGGTGCTCGGCGCGATCGGCGAGGTGCTGCCGGAGTTGTGGGGTGGCTCCGCTGACCTCGGTGAAAGCAACCTCACCACGATCAAGGGCGCCGACTCGTTCGGCCCAGAGAAGATCTCCACGAAGATGTGGACCGCGCAGCCCTATGGCCGCACCCTGCACTTTGGGGTCCGCGAGCATGCCATGGGCGCGATCCTCAACGGGATCGTGCTGCACGGGCCCACCCGGCCCTACGGCGGTACGTTCCTCATTTTCAGCGACTACATGCGCCCGGCGGTGCGGCTGGCCGCGTTGATGAAGGCGCCGACCACCTACATCTGGACCCACGACTCGATCGGCCTGGGCGAGGACGGCCCCACCCATCAACCGGTCGAGCAGCTGGCCTCGCTGCGGGCCATCCCGGGGCTGGACGTGGTCCGGCCGGCCGATGCCAACGAGACTGCAGCGGCCTGGAAGGCACTGCTGGAAAAGGGCACAAGGCCCACCGGCCTATGCCTGACCCGACAGAACGTCCCGGTTCTGGAGAGCACCGACGCTGCCGGCGTCGCGCGCGGCGGCTACGTACTCGCCGACACCGCGACCGAGCTCGGCGGCGGCCTGCCCGACGTGCTGCTGATCGCCACCGGCTCCGAAGTGCAGTACGCCGTTGCCGCCCAACAAACGCTGGCCGCCGAGGGAATCAGCGCCCGGGTGGTGTCGATGCCGTGCGTGGAGTGGTTCGATGAGCAGGGCGAGGCCTACTGCGACCAGATACTTCCTCCGGCGGTGAAGGCTCGGGTGGCCGTCGAGGCCGGCATCGCCATGCCGTGGCACCGTTTTGTGGGCGATCACGGCGAGGTGGTCTCGCTGGAACATTTCGGTGCTTCCGCCGACTGGCAGACCCTCTACCGTGAGTTCGGCTTCACCGGCGAGGCGGTAGCCAACGCGGCCCGGCGCAGTCTGGACCGCGCCAAGAGCATCAAGTAGTGACCTCTACGGGCGGAGGACCCCTCGTGAGCAGTACCGATACCCTGCAGGCCCTGTCCGATGCCGGTGTGTCGATCTGGCTGGACGACCTATCCCGGCAGCGGATCAACTCGGGCAACCTGGCTGATCTGATCAGCAAGCGGCACGTGGTGGGGGTGACCAGCAACCCGACGATATTCGCCCATGCGGTGGTCCACGCTGAGGACTACGCGGAACAGGTCAGGCAGCTGGCCGCCCGCGGCGCCTCGGTCGACGAAGCCGTGCGCGAGATCACCATCGCCGACGTGCAGCAGGCCTGCGACGTGTTCAGCGGCACCTGGGAAACCAGCGGCGGGGTGGACGGCCGGGTGTCGCTGGAGGTCAGCCCGCAGCTGGCGCACGACACCGATGCCACCCTCGCCCAAGCCGCCGAGCTGTGGAAGCTGGTCGATCGACCCAACGTGATGATCAAGATACCGGCGACGGTGGAGGGTCTACCGGCCATCACCGGTGCGCTGGCCGACGGGATCAGTGTCAACGTCACGTTGGTTTTCTCCGTAGCGCGCCACCGCGAGGTGATGACGGCCTTCTTCACCGGCCTGGAGCAGGCCAGCGCGAACGGGTACGACCTGGCCAGAATCACTTCGGTTGCGTCGTTCTTCGTCTCCCGGGTCGACACCGAGGTGGACAAGCGGCTGGAGGCGATCGGCACCGACAAGGCTCTTGCGCTGCGCGGGCAGGCCGCGGTCGCCAACGCCCGGCTGGCCTACGCGGCTTACCAGCAGGAGTTCAGCACGCAGCGATGGGCTGCGCTGAAGCAGGCCGGGGCGCGGCCGCAACGGCCGCTATGGGCTTCCACCGGTGTGAAGAACCCGGCCTACCCGGACACCAAGTACGTCACCGAACTGATCGCGCCAGGGGTCGTGAACACGATGCCGGAGCAGACCCTGCTCGCCCTGGCCGACCACGGCAAGGTACCCGGCGACCAGGTCTCGGGCACCGCCGAGGCGGCCCAGCGCACCTTCGATGAGTTGACCGAGGTCGGGATCGATCTCGACGACGTGTTCGTCGTGCTCGAGCGCGAGGGCGTGGAGAAGTTCGACGCGTCCTGGGCCGAGCTCGGCGAGACGGTGGCCGGCCAGCTGGCCAAGTTCGCCGCGCACTCAGGGAACTGACCGCGAATGTCTGCGCTCCCCTCGATGCGGCGGCTCGCCGTCGACATTCACTCCCCCAGCGTGGCAGCGGCGACGGAATTCCTCGTCGACAGGCTCGTGGAGGAGCGGGTGGCCTCCTCGCTCGCCAACCAGGATCCGACGCTGTGGGGTCCGCGGGCGGAGCAGGAGGCCGCCCGGCGGCTCGCCTGGGTGGCCCTTCCGAAGATCTCCCGTCCGCTGCTCGCCACCGTCGATGCGCTGTGGTCGCAGCTGTACGCCGATGGGATCGACCGCGTGGTGCTGGCCGGGATGGGCGGCTCGTCGCTGGCCCCCGAGGTGATCTGTGCAACTTCCAGGGTGCCGCTGACGGTGCTGGACACCACGGACCCCGGTGAGGTGGCCGATGCGCTGGCCGGTGACCTGGAGCGCACTGTGCTCGTGGTGTCGTCGAAGTCGGGATCCACGGTGGAGACCGACAGCCATCGGCGGATATTCACCGCGGCGTTCGCCGAGGCCGGGCTGGACCCAGCGGCGCACCTGGTCGTGGTGACCGACCCGGGGTCGCCCCTGCAGCGGATCGCGGAGGAGCAGGGGTATCGAGCAGTGATCACCGCTGAGCCGAACGTGGGCGGCCGCTACTCGGCGCTGACCGCCTTCGGTCTGGTCCCGGCCGGCCTGGCCCGAGCCGACATCGCGAACCTCCAGGACGATGCGGAGCTGCAGGCTCCGATGCTGGCCGCCGATGACCCGGCGAACCCAGCACTGCGGCTGGCCGCCGCACTGGCGGTCGGGCATGCCGCCGGTGCCGAGAAGGTAGTGCTCGCCGACACTGGCTCGGGGATCGTCGGCTTCGCTGACTGGGCTGAGCAGCTCATCGCCGAGTCCACCGGCAAGGACGGCACCGGCCTGCTGCCAGTGGTGGTGCGCAACCCCGCCGCGCCGGGCTTCGCCGACGCCGGACCGGACGCCACGCTCGTCGCGATCGGTCCCGATGGGAGCAGCGGTCCTGGTGTGAGCAGTGCGGCGGCAGCGCTGACGGTCACCGGCACACTGGGTGGGCAGCTGCTGCTCTGGGAGTACGCCATCGCGGTGGTCGGCCGGCTGCTCGGGATCAACCCATTCGACCAGCCCGACGTGGAAGCCGCAAAGGTCGCGGCCCGGGCCCAGCTCGACGCGCTGCACAAGTCCGCCGCCAGACCGGCCCCTGCGTTCGTCGAAGGTGACGTCGCGGTATACCCCGTCGGGGGCTGGTTGCCGCCCGGCGTCGCCACCCTCAGCGACGCGCTGCAGGCGCTGATCACCGCTACCCCGGCACGGGGCTATCTCGCGGTGCAGGCATATCTGGATCGCATCGCCGACGCGTCGGCCGCGGTGCTTCGTACCGAGCTGGCCCGCCGTAGCAAGCTGCAGACCACCTTCGGGTGGGGTCCCCGGTTCTTGCACTCGACCGGCCAATACCACAAGGGCGGCCACCAAAACGGGTCGTTCCTGCAGCTGACCGGCGCGGTCGGCACGGATATTGCAGTGCCGGGCACCGACTTCACCCTTGGCGATCTGCAGCAGGCCCAGGCGTTGGGCGACGCTGAGGTGCTCGCTGCGCGCGGCCGCCCGGTGCTGCGGGTTCATCTGCTCGACCGAGCGGCCGGACTGGTCGCGTTGGCGCACGCGCTGGGGGAGCTATGGCCGGCTGGGTGAACCCGCTGCTGGACAGCAGGGACAAGCGACTACCCCGGATCGCCGGCCCGTGTGGTGTCGTCATCTTCGGCGTGACCGGGGACCTGTCCCGCAAGAAACTGATGCCGGCGATTTATGACCTGGCCAATCGGGGATTGCTGCCGCCCGGTTTCGCGTTGGTCGGGTTCGCGCGCCGGGATTGGGCCGATGAGAACTTCGCTGAGCTGGTCCACGACGCGGTCCGGGATCACGCCCGCACCCCGTTCCGGGAGGAAGTGTGGGCCCGGCTGTCCGAGGGCGTCCGGTTCGTGCCCGGCAGCTTCGACGACGACGCTTCCTTCGACGACCTCGCGGCGGTGGTCGCAGACCTCGATGAGCAACGGGGTACCGGCGGCAACCACGCCTTCTACCTGGCCATCCCGCCCGCGACGTTCCCGGTGGTTCTCAAGCAGCTGGCCCGCACCGGCTTGGCGGCGCGCAACAGCGATCAATGGCGCCGGGTGGTCATCGAGAAACCGTTCGGGCATGACCTGCACAGCGCGTGTGAACTCAACGAGATCGTCAACGACGTCTTCCCCGAGGAGTCGGTGTTCCGCATCGATCATTACCTCGGAAAGGAGACCGTGCAGAACATTCTCGCGCTGCGCTTCGCCAACCAGCTTTACGAGCCGATCTGGAACAGCAACTACGTCGATCACGTGCAGATCACCATGGCCGAGGACATCGGGTTGGCCGGTCGCGCCGGCTACTACGACGGCATCGGGGCGGCGCGGGACGTGATCCAGAACCACCTGCTCCAGTTGCTCGCGCTCACCGCGATGGAGGAACCGCTGTCCTTCTCCCCGGGCTCGCTGCGCGGCGAGAAGATCAAGGCGCTGTCCGCTGTCAAGCTCGCGGAGCCGCTGGACGAGACCACCGCACGCGGCCAGTACACCGCCGGCTGGCAGGGTGGCACGAAAGTCGTCGGGGTACTCGAAGAAAAGGGTATCAACCCGGAGTCCACCACCGAGACCTTCGCCGCGATCACGCTGAACGTGGACACCCGGCGGTGGGCCGGAGTGCCGTTCTTTCTGCGCACCGGCAAGCGGCTGGGACGGCGGGTCACCGAGGTCGCGGTGATCTTCAAGCGGGCTCCGCACCTGCCCTTCGAGACGACCATGACCGAAGAGTTGGGACAAAACGCCTTGGTGATCCGGATTCAGCCGGACGAGGGCGTCACCATCCGGTTCGGCTCCAAAGTGCCGGGCACCGCGATGGAGGTCCGGGACGTCACGATGGATTTCCGTTATGGCACGGCGTTCACCGAGTCATCACCGGAGGCTTACGAGCGCCTGCTGCTGGACGTCCTGCTCGGGGAGCCGTCGCTGTTCCCGGTCAACGCCGAGGTCGAGCTGTCCTGGAAGATCCTCGACCCGGTGCTTGAACATTGGGCGAAACAAGACCGGCCTGAGCCGTACGCCGCAGGCACCTGGGGGCCGCCATCGGCGGATCGGATGATCGCTGCGGCCGGACGGACCTGGAGACGGCCATGATCGTCGACCTGCCTTCCACCACCACCTCAGCGGTGAACCACGCGCTGATCGACATCCGGGAGCGTGGCGGCGCGGTAGCGCTGGGCCGGGTGCTCACCTTAGTGATCGTCACCGATGACTCCGCGCAGGTGGAACAGTCTATCGACGCCGCCAACGAGGCCAGCAAGGAGCACCCATGCCGGGTGGTCGTGCTGGCCCGCGGGCTCAAGCGGGCCGGGACCCGGCTGGACGCGCAGATCCGAGTCGGTGGTGACGCCGGCGCATCCGAAGTCCTCGTGCTGCGCCTGTACGGCCCGCTGGCCGACCACGGGGACAGCGTGCTGGTACCGCTGCTACTACCGGACTGCCCGGTCGTCGCGTGGTGGCCCGGAGCGGCCCCTGCCGTCCCCGCGGAGGACCCGATCGGGAGGCTGGCGCAGCGCCGGATCACCGACACCGCAGCGGCCTCCCAGCCGATCAAGGCGCTGGAGAGCCGCCGCACCTCCTACACCGCAGGGGACACCGACCTCGCGTGGACCCGAATCACCCCGTGGCGAGCGCTGCTTGCCGCGGCCCTGGATCTACCGCCGCATGAGGATGTCGAGACGGTCACCGTCACCGGTGCCGCTGATAATCCGTCGGCTGATCTGCTCGCCGGCTGGCTGCGCTCCCGGCTGCATGTGCCGGTACGGCGCCGGACCAGCCCGCCCGGGGGCGGGATCAGTGCAGCTGTGCTGGAGCGCCGTTCCGGCAAGGTGGAATTGGTCCGGCCGGACGGAAAGGTGGGCACCTTGCGCCAGCCGGGGCAACCGGAGCGCCGGGTCCCGTTGAGACGGCGCCCGGTGCGCGACTGTCTCGCCGAAGAGCTGCGCAGACTGGATCCTGACGAGACCTACCAGGCCGCATTGCAAGCACTGACCGAGGTAGACGGTCGACGGGCCAGCCCGACCAAGAGCCCCCTAACGGCTCAGACTCGAGACGTCGAGACCCGGACTGATCAGTGAGCCGACCCGAGGTCGTAGTGCACGCCTCCGCGGAAGTGCTCGCCGCGGCCACCGCGGCCCGGCTGGTCACCCGGATCGTGGACATCCAAACCGCCTCAGGGTCCGCGTCGCTGGTACTGACCGGCGGACGGATCGGAACCGCGGTGCTGCATGAGCTGGCGAACACTCAGGCAGCTACGGCGGTGGACTGGCGACGATTGAATATCTACTGGGGTGACGAGCGCTTCCTGCCCAGTGGGCACCCAGAGCGCAACGAAACCCAGGCCCGCCGAGCGCTGCTCGACCACGTCGGCGTGGACCCGGCTCAGGTCTATCCGATGGGGGCCTCCGACGGCCCTTGGGGCGACGACCCGGACGCCGCCGCCCACAGCTACGAAGAACTGCTGCTGAGCCGACGACGACCGGAGGATCGCGGCCCGGCGCCGTCGTTCGATATCTGCTGTCTCGGCATCGGCGAAGACGGCCACGTCGCCTCGGTGTTCCCCGGCTCGCCCGCGGTATACGAGACCGAGCGCGCGGTGACCGGTGTACGGGGCAGTCCGAAACCGCCCCCCACCCGGATCACCATGACACTGCCCGCCATCCGGTGTGCCGCAGAGGTGTGGTTGATCGCCTCGGGAACGGAGAAAGCCGCAGCGGTGACGATGGCGCTACGCGGAGCAGGAGAGGTGCAGATGCCTGCGGCAGGCGCGACGGGTCGTCGCCGCACGCTGTGGCTGCTGGACCGGGCCGCAGCCGCCAAACTCCCCACGGAGCTACTCGGCCGCTAAGTTTTTCTGCAAGTTCGGCGGACCGATCACCGGTCGATAGCTGCGCTGCACTGGGCCATGAGACGTAGAGAAGTCCTCACGATGCACGAGGACCTGAGCTGCCCTGACGGGTAAGTCTGGCGTAACTACGCAACGCGTACCTGTGACGGCACGCGTGACTACCGAGGGGGCCAACATGAGCAGCGCAGTCGATACCCAGATTATTCAGCCACGAAGGCATACGCCGACCCGCGGCAGTGTGGACGACGAGGTCACGCCGGGCGAGATTGTCGACCAAACCGCTGATCCCACGTATTCGGAAGATACCTCCCGATTGTCCCATCTGTACAGTCAGTGCCGGGATGCCTGCGGAGACCCCGCAGGCCTTCGTATCTTTGCGGCGTCCGCGCTCGTCGTCGGACTCATGCTCTCTGCCGCCCCCGTAGCTCTCGCCCAGGTCGGGCGCATCTTCGTCACCACCCCAGCGGCGTTCGCCAGCGACGAACCCACCCGCGAC